>NZ_VVIN01000268.1:0-384 GCF_008711145.1 Arenibacter lacus | reverse complement strand
CGCCATTAAAGGAATATGATAATGGACACATCTTGGTATCCCAAAGTGTAAAGAAATTGGCCGATGCAGGCGTTAAAGTTAATTTGGGTGCACATGGCCAAATACAAGGTATTGGCGCACATTGGGAACTTTGGATGCTAGCACAGGGCGGAATGTCTAACATGGAAGCGCTAAAAGCCGCTACTATCAATGGGGCACATTACCTAGGAATGGATAGTTATTTAGGCTCCTTAAAAACCGGGATGTTAGCAGATTTAATTGTCTTGGAGGAGAATCCTTTGGAAGACATTAAAAATTCTAACTCCGTTATCTACACCATGATCAACGGTAGGTTATACGATACAGCAACCATGAATGAGGTGGGGAATGAGGGAAAAAATAGAG
>NZ_VVIN01000267.1:0-393 GCF_008711145.1 Arenibacter lacus | reverse complement strand
AATTACATTTAGCTGATATTCGTTAAGCGGAGCGGCAATCCTAATTAAATTGGAAAGTGCCACTATGTAAAAAGCTTAACTAAGGAACATGAACTTGGATCGCTTTTAGAACGCCATACATCGCTTCTAACATCTATTTCCCATAACTTCTTAACAAGATAACCTCATAACAATAAAAGGGTAATAGGAGTAGGCTGCGGCCAGTGAACAGTTTTACAGTGAACAATTAACAATGGCGGGGCGACCTCAGTAATCGGTGATCAGTGGCCAGTCGCAGTAGGAGATATATAGTTATTGCTCTAAAATAGCTTAGTTCTGATCCAGTAGGTTCATAGACTTGCTCCCGAATCAGGGGATTGAATTAAGCTGATATTCGTTAAGCGGAGCGGAAAC
>NZ_VVIN01000266.1:0-394 GCF_008711145.1 Arenibacter lacus | reverse complement strand
GTATACCTCCAACATACTAGGGTTAACGATACCCATATTCATACCTGCTTTAATGGCGTGGTATAGAAAGACCGAGTGCATGGCCTCCCGCACGGGATTATTCCCCCTAAAACTAAAGGAAACGTTACTTACTCCACCACTTACGCTACAATAAGGCAAATTCTCCTTCACCCAGGCGGTAGCCCGAATAAAATCTAAGGCATTCAACTTATGCTCATCCATCCCCGTAGCTACGGGAAAAACGTTCAGGTCAAAAATAATATCCTCTGGCGGAAACCCTACCTGGTCTACCAGTATATCATAGGATCGCTTGGAAATCTCTATTCGCCGCTCATAGGTATCGGCCTGCCCCACCTCATCGAAAGCCATCACGATAACGGCGGCCCCGTAGCGC
>NZ_VVIN01000265.1:0-394 GCF_008711145.1 Arenibacter lacus | reverse complement strand
ACGCTATGGAGCCGCCGTTATTGTGATGGCTTTTGATGAGGTGGGGCAGGCCGATACGTATGAGCGACGTATAGAAATATCTAAACGATCCTATGATATACTGGTAGACCAGGTAGGGTTTCCGCCAGAGGATATTATTTTTGACCTGAACGTTTTTCCCGTGGCAACGGGGATGGATGAGCATAAGTTGAATGCCTTAGATTTTATTCGGGCTACCGCCTGGGTGAAGGAGAATTTGCCTTATTGTAGCGTAAGTGGCGGAGTAAGTAACGTTTCCTTCAGTTTTAGGGGAAATAATCCCGTGCGGGAGGCCATGCACTCGGTCTTTCTATACCACGCCATAAAAGCGGGTATGAATATGGGTATCGTTAACCCCAGTATGTTGGAGGTATAT
>NZ_VVIN01000264.1:0-408 GCF_008711145.1 Arenibacter lacus | reverse complement strand
TTAGCATCTTCCAAAAGCGGTCCATATCTCACTTCATTTTCCGCCGCTTTGGTTTCTAATCCATTTAGAAAAGCTAGGTTATTTTCCGTGGTTTTAACGTTGGAAGCTTCCAACTTTTCGTTCATAAGTCCGAAAGCAGATAGTACTTCCTTTCCCATATTCAGCGCCAACATCGCAATGAAGATCAAATACATTAGGTTGATCATCTTCTGACGTGGTGTTTCTTTTCCTCCTGCCATTTTCTAATTAGTTTTTGTGATTAATTGATTTGGGGTTGGTTATTGCAGAGCAACTAATTAGTTTCTATTCATCGCAGACAACATACCTCCGTACACTCCATTTAAGGAGGACAGGTTAGTAGCCAATGATTCCATTTGCTCTTTTAAGGCACTGGATTTCTGCACTACC
>NZ_VVIN01000263.1:0-408 GCF_008711145.1 Arenibacter lacus | reverse complement strand
CTTGCATCTGCCAAAAGCGGTCCATATCTCACTTCATTTTCCGCCGCCTTAGTTTCTAATCCATTTAGAAAAGCTAGGTTATTTTCCGTGGTTTTAACGTTAGAAGCTTCCAACTTTTCGTTCATAAGTCCGAAAGCAGATAGTACTTCCTTTCCCATATTCAGCGCCAACATCGCGATGAAGATCAAATACATTAGGTTGATCATCTTCTGACGTGGTGTTTCTTTTCCTCCTGCCATTTTCTAATTAGTTTTTGTGATTAATTGATTTAGGGTTGGTTATTGCAGAGCAACTAATTAGTTTCTATTCATCGCAGACAACATACCTCCGTACACTCCATTTAAGGAGGACAGGTTAGTGGCCAATGACTCCATCTGCTCTTTTAAGGCACTGGATTTCTGCACTACT
>NZ_VVIN01000262.1:0-409 GCF_008711145.1 Arenibacter lacus | reverse complement strand
AATATTTTACCGATTCCGGCATTGGATGGGGGGCACGTAATGTTTTTATTATATGAGATGATTTCAGGAAGAAAACCAAGCGAAAAAGTACTGGAGACTGGTCAAATAATTGGTTTTGTGTTGCTTATGGGGCTGATGTTGTTGATTTTCGGGAATGATATCTGGAATATTGTAAAGCGATTTTTATAGCGAATAATTTTTTTTCAAAAAATATGTGTAAAACAATGATTTTTTGTTTGGCGTATTTGAAAAAAGCGTTTATATTTGCACCCGCCTACGGAACGCTAATGGGTTCAAAAGGCAGGCAAGCCGCCTAAAGGCACTGAAATTATACTCCTCCTTAGCTCAGTTGGTTAGAGCATCTGACTGTTAATCAGAGGGTCCTTGGTTCGAGCCCAAGAGGGGGAGC
>NZ_VVIN01000261.1:0-410 GCF_008711145.1 Arenibacter lacus | reverse complement strand
AGGAAGAACGCAGAAAATCTCTGGTTATTCAGAGACCTCCACACAGGAAGTTAGGACGGCATCCGAAGCGCATGTGGGAGGGCAGACTTTCATGTGGATAACTGAAAATAACCCCACGGACAGTAAAGTTGAACATGGACTACTAGAGCTCATCGTATCGCCAGCCAACCTGAACACCGCTTACGAACAAGTAACACGGAATAAAGGAGCTGCAGGAGTGGATAGCATGGAAGTTGATTCCCTCAAGGATTATCTTCTTAGCCACAAGGAGGAACTCATAGAGTCTATATTACAGGGCAAATACCGCCCGAACCCCGTGCGACGGGTAGAAATCCCGAAGGACGACGGAAGTAAACGACTGCTGGGAATCCCCACAGTCATCGATAGAATGATTCAACAGGCCATAAGTC
>NZ_VVIN01000260.1:0-414 GCF_008711145.1 Arenibacter lacus | reverse complement strand
TTATTTGGCGCATTTACCATCACGGCCCAAGAAGATAAAATTATCCCATTGCCCATTGCCGCGCAGAAGGACACCATTGTTGCCCCGCTGATTCCAGATCCAAAATTACAGGACTCTATTGCTGTGGCCGATTCTACCAAAATAGATTCTACTGCCGGAAAGCAAGCCTTGCTCTTGGACAAAATCAAATACCGGGCCAAGGATTATGTGAAAATGAGCAAAAAGGATCAGAAAATCTACTTGTACAACGAGGCAGAGCTTTACTATCAAGACACCGAGCTAAAGGCAGGGGTCATTGTCATGGACTACACCAAAAATGAGGTCTATGCTGGTCGGATAAAGGACTCACTGGGCAATTACACCCAATTACCGTTTTTTAAACAAGGGAATAATGAGGTAGTTCCAGATTCCATA
>NZ_VVIN01000259.1:0-414 GCF_008711145.1 Arenibacter lacus | reverse complement strand
CTATTTGGCGCATTTACCATCACGGCCCAAGAAGATAAAATTATCCCATTGCCCATTGCCGCGCAGAAGGACACCATTGTTGCCCCGCTGATTCCGGATCCTAAATTACAGGACTCTATTGCTTTGGCCGATGCTACCAAAATAGATTCTACTGCCGGAAAGCAAGCCTTGCTCTTGGACAAAATCAAATACCGGGCCCAGGATTATGTGAAAATGAGCAAAAAGGATCAGAAAATCTACTTGTACAACGAGGCAGAGCTTTACTATCAAGACACCGAGCTAAAGGCAGGGGTCATTGTCATGGACTACACCAAAAATGAAGTCTATGCTGGTCGGATTAAGGACTCACTGGGCAATTACACCCAATTACCGTTTTTTAAACAAGGGAATAATGAGGTAGTTCCAGATTCCATT
>NZ_VVIN01000026.1:0-51644 GCF_008711145.1 Arenibacter lacus | reverse complement strand
CGACTACTTCGTTCGGGCAGGCCAGCCTGATTGGATCTTTCGGGCTAGCGACCAGATTTCGGTCATGCTCATTTCATAGCAACTGTTCCAATATTAGAACCGATTTTTATTTTAACCCTGCTTTTACCGCTTGGGATAGTGGTGTAGTAGGACGTTTAATCAATTGTGACAAAGTGCCGCTTTCGTTGTGCAAATCGTCTTTGGAAGCGCTGTAATCCAAACTGGCAAAAGCTGTGGCCATGCCTTCGGGCAAGCCGATTTCCTGCAATTTCTGAGCGTATTCCGCTTCCGGAAGGTTTACAAAAACGATGTTTTTACCCGTTTGTTTGCTTACTTCGGCAGCCAAATCCTGCATAGTGTAGGTTTGGTCACCGGCCAATTCATAGGTTTGTCCTGTGTGGGCATCGCTGGTGATGGTTTCGGCTATAGCCTCGGCATAGTCCTCACGTGTAGCCGATGAAATTTTGCCGTTGCCTGCACTCCCAATAATAGCACCGTGCTCCAAGGCTGCTTTTAAATTGGCCGTATAATTTTCAGTATACCAACCGTTGCGCAAAATAGTGTGGGGAATACCGGATTCCTTCAGCATATTTTCCGTAGCCAGGTGCTCTGGTGCCAACATCAGGGAGGAAGTATCTGCGTGGAGCAAGCTGGTGTAGGCAATTTTCTTTACCTTGGCTTGTTTAGCAGCCTTTATCACATTGGAATGCTGGGTCTCTCGTTTACCAATTTCACTACCAGAAATAAATACTAAATGGTCTATACCCTCCAATGCTTGCGGTAGGGTTTCTGGTTGCCCATAATCAAAGGTTCTGACTTCTATTCCCAACGATGCAGCCTTTTTTGGGTCTCTAACCAAAGCCACTAATTTAGCTCCCGTGTTTTTCTCTTTTAATTTTTGAACTACTAGTTGCCCTAATTGCCCAGTAGCTCCAGTTATTCCTATTTTCATAATTGTTATATTTTGTCTAATTCTTGAAAAATTAATACATGCCAGGTACATACTTTATATACCTAACTTGTTATATTACCATTATTCTCATTTCAATTTGTGTCGTCACGTAATTCCATTCCAACACAGTAAGTGGGGATTATGCATATACCTGTTTCTGGATCACAAAAAGTAGGAGTTCTATAGCTTTCTTTTGTTTTCAGTTATAAAATTTTTTTAAAATTGTTTTTATTTAATAAAACATATGAATAGATACCACCATCTACAGGAATATTAGCTCCTCTAATCCAATTGTAATTTAGTATTATCATGTTTTTTTACGTTATTAAAATATTTTAGGGTATAATGAACACTGCTTTTGCCGTCATTTCTGGGTTGTTTGGGGGCGCAGTCCAATGTTGTTTTTAATTGTGATTAAATGAAAAAACCAACACTACAAAGATGGGAACAAATATGTTTTTATAGTTACATTATTCGGTAGTTGGGATGTAGATTTGGGAAATCAACTTAAATTCTACTTATTTTTTTAATGGTTTAATTAAACATTTCCATAATCATTCGATTCTCCACTATCAATGGGAATGGTCTGGCTATTAAGGTATGGGGCATCTTGTTTGCTTTTTTCATAATCCATTAAATTAATGTTCTGCCAAATCGCTATTTAGTGACAAAAACTACTACATGCAACTATATATTATACCAATCGGTAAATGAATTGTAGATTTAGAAAGAAGCTATTTTCCCCATCTCATCCCTAAACTCACTTGGCGATTGACCAGATTTTTTTTTGAAGACATGAGAGAAGTATGAGTTTTCATTGTAGCCCAGTTCGTAGGCTATTTCAGAAATGCTTTTTTTCGTAGAGATCAACAAGTTTTTGGCTTCGGTAAGCTTACGCGTCTCGATGATTTCCGAGACACTCTGTTCTAAAATATTTTGGCATATCAAGTTTAAGTTTCTGGTGGACATAAATAGTTTTTCAGCATAAAAATCAACACCCAAAGGTCTGTGATAATTTTTTTCAAGAATGGACAGGAAATTCCCAAATGTTTCGTTCTGAGTTTTTTGCAAGGCTTCGTTGGTGTTGCCCAATTTTTTTATTTCAACCTCTATTATAGTGAACAAGGTACTCAAGAGTTGCTTGATAATGGCGTAGCTTGGGATTTCTTGAGAAGTTTCATCGTTCATCATTTCGCATATTATTGAGAGTCGTTGAAAGCAGCTTCCTTTTTCTAATTTTAAATTGGCCTTGCCGTGAAAAAGAGAATAAAGTTGGAACCTAGTCTCTGGAATAAAATCACTCTTAAAACGAATTGCCCAAATCTCGCATTTCCCGTTATACAGTCTCGGTATTACCCGGTGTACCTTGCCTTTTGTGACGAAACTCACAAAAGGTGCCTGGGTTGTGGTTACATTAAAATCAATAAAATGTTCCAGCTCTCCACTTATACCAATCAATAATTCTTCAAAGTCGTGGCTATGTGGTTCATCTGGTTGGGAAGAAATAAATGTCGCTTCTGCTTCGTTAACTCTGAATATATGAAATAGTTTATTCATTTAATATTATAGTGGTTTCAGGTTTCAACGAATGTCAAACTTCAAGTATTGATTATCAATATCCAGTTTTAATTCAAATTTACCAATTTGATGTTTAATTCTATTCTAGAGTCCAAATTTTCTTATTTGAATAAAGGGATATGTATTGTTTTAGTGGTTTAAACCACTAGTGTCCACTTAAAATAGACTGATTTTCAGTTGATTATATTCAAGTTCTTTGATATTATTGTAATCTACATTGGTAAACAGCTCATTTACAGGGGTTTTATCCAGTAGGGATATCCCCAAGACCCGTAATATTTCGTAGGTTGAACGTTCAATTTTCAGGTCATGCCCTACAATCGCTACAAGACAATATGTAATGGACTACCTAATAAATTTGGTACTATTTTTTATGCTACATTATGCATGTTTTTGATTTTTAGTTCGAATTCTTTTTCAGTCGGTGTTTTATAGTCCAAGGCAGAATGTATTCTAACATTATTATACCAATTAATGTAGTTTTCAATAATTTGGTAAGCTTGAAAATAGGTTTTAAAGTTGTGCCTATGGATACATTCATATTTTATGGTCTTAAAGAAACTTTCAGCTACGGCATTATCCCAACAGTTCCCTTTCCGGCTCATACTTTGAGTTGTTTTGCAACTTAAGCTTAACAGGCTTGTTATTTTATTTGAAGCATACTGGCTCCCTCGGTCGGAATGGAAAATATGATTATCTGAAGTAACCACGATAAAATCTGACAGTTAAGAATTATATTTAAAGAGGCAAAACAAGAAATATTAATCCTTAAGACCGTCAGACGAACTCGTAGCTATTACAAACAACATTTTTTATACTTTTTCCCGCTGCCGCAGGGACAAGGTTCGTTACGTCCAATTTTCGGTTCCGCTATTATAGGCATTTGTGAGGAATGTAGAAAATCAAAGAAATCTTCTGGAGGACTACCCAATTCCTCCCTGTAGCCGGCCCAAGTATTTGTTATGATGTCGTAACGGTCTGCCATGGGCAGAATTTCATTTCTTTTATCTCGGGGGCATGGTTGTTCAAAGGCTTCAATCACTTCCTGCCAGTCCCCGCAAATACCCTGGGACACTAACCCTCGGTCAAATAACTGTTTTATTTCCGGCACTAATTCTGCACCATCGATATCGATTACATTGCATATCAACAGCGCTATCACATCGCTGTCAATTACATTATCCTCTAGGCTGCTGTCCAAGAAAAACAGAATGACCTCCCTGAACCAGGCCAAAACCTCCTCGCGCCTTTCGGGATGGTGTAAGGCAAGCTGTTCCAATACATCCGTGATGGTAGTGCGGGCATAGGTGTCCAACCCGGGTGTATACATGAATTCTTTACATGCTTCCAGGTTATTGACGGCAATTTTGTAGATAGGTTCCCAAATTGCCGAAGTGAGAAAATCACCTAAAAAGAGCTCGAAATATGCATCGGATTGGCTCAGAACATCCAAAATGACATCTAAGCTGTCGGTTGCCTGGAGTTCTCCCAATAGGTAAATGGCATGGATTACAAAATTCATCTCCTCCTCGTCCCATCCGTTTTCTTCAATGGATTTTATAAAATAGCCATAACGGGCAATACTATCGAGTAACACCAATTCAAGGTCATTAATAAGTGTGTCCTTGGGGAGCGACAGTATCCTGTTCAGTTTTTCTTCACCGATGTGGAGTCCATGGGTGTAGAGCCATTCTATTTCCTCGTGATGGAAAGTGGGAGCTTCTTGGGTAGGATAAATTTTTTGAGGACTAGTCGTTACCGATATTCTAGTTTTCTGTTCTTCTTCAAAACGCGCTTGGCTTGCTTTTAGCGAGGCCGTATAGAATCGTTTCCAGGCCATTTCGGTTTCTTCGGAATCAGGTGCTAGTTCTTGCATTAAATTGAGTCGGACCTCCGCCTGCTCCAGGTCACCGATAGCGGAATAATAAAGGGTTGCGCATTTATAAAATGAAATGACCTCATTTATATGAAAGGTGTCGCGGTCTGGATAGAGCGATTGTATCTCCATGTTGGTGCCTAAAATTTCAGGCATTTTATCGTATTCCTGATTGAAGTAATATTCGCTTGCCAAGTTTAGCTTTCCGAATAGGTAATCGGGGTGTTCCGCAATAACCCACCTATTGGTCTCGTGCATCTTCTTGGTATCATTCAGTTGGCCGTACAGAACGGATAAATAATTTTTCAACTGAGGATTATTGGGATAGCGCTCTATAGCGTCCAGCAATTTTTGCACGCTCGATCTTTTTCCTTTTAACGCCAGTTTGTGAAACCATTCCAACTTGCGCGAAAGTTCAGGAGTAATTCCATTTTGTTTGTCCAACAAGTTTGGATCGGTGGTTATGTTGTAGTTTATTTCCATGTAGGGATGGTTGCGAGGTGTTGATTGACGATTTTATTTGCTCCCTTCAAATTACTAAGAGTCATTTTGACAATACATATCAAATTTAGACTATACTAACAATAATCAAAAACTTTTAGAAGGTATAAATCATGATTTTTTTTGGATCAAACACAACAACTGTCCGTGATGCCTTAAATATATAAATCCCAGAAAAGAGACTAAATCTTAAAAAATGTTGTACATATGTTGTACAGTAGAAATAAAAAAAGGGTCTCAATCTCTTGAAACCCTTGTTTTTACTAGTAGCGGGAACAGGACTCGAACCTGTGACCTTCGGGTTATGAGCCCGACGAGCTACCTACTGCTCTATCCCGCGATGTATGTTTACTGCACTTTTATAATAGTGCTACTATTTCAATTTTTCAACTCAGTAAGAGTAGGTACCCTGTCCTGAGCGTAGTCGAAGGATACTGCTCTATCCCGCGATGTATGTTTACTGCACTTTTAAGGTGCTGCTATTTCAATTTTTCAACTCAGTAAGAGTAGGTGCCCTGTCCTGAGCGTAGTCGAAGGATACTGCTCTATCCCGCGATGTATGTTTACTGCACCTTTATAGTGCTACTATTTCAATTTTCGTCTGGGCTATTGTTTCTGAGACATTGCCCGTTCGGGGTGCAAATATACAATCACTTTTCCATATAATCAAAATGAAATGGAGAATATTTTAAAATCTTTTTTTCTTAGCAAGATTCCCCTTCCTTAGAAGTTTAAATTACCGTTGTTGTAGTACGGTGTTTAATTTCTTTCTATTTTGTAACCCTTTAAATAAAGCATATCTAAATTAACTCACCTTACTACTTATGGATAACTATGGTTTTCTCTCCATTTTGCCTCCCGTAATTGCCATTGTCCTTGCTCTGCGGACTAAGCAGGTATACATTGCGCTACTTTTCGGGATATGGTTTGCTTGGATTATCTTGGAGGATTGGAATTTTTTCACTGGTACCCTTGCCGCTGTAGAAGGCCTAGTTAATGTATTTAAATCCCCGGGAAATACCAGGACCATAATGTTTAGTGCCTTGGTAGGTGCATTGCTGTTGTTTATTCAATATTCTAAAGGAGTAGAGGGTTTTATTAATGTACTCAATAGAATAATTCTCCGTTTCGAAAAGAAACGGAGCGGATTTAGTAGGGTAGTAGTGCAATTGATGGCCTTGCTTACTGGGATATTGTTGTTTGTAGAGACTAGTATCAGCTCCTTAACCGTAGGTACCCTTTATAGACCGGTTTTTGATAAACTAAAAATTCCAAGGGAAAAGTTAGCTTATATCGCCGATTCTAGCTCTGCGCCTTCGTCCATCCTTATTCCCTTTAATGCTTGGGGTGCTTTTATAATGGGCTTGTTGCTCTCCCAGGGGATAGAAGATCCATTAGGCACCATGCTTTCCTCCATGGGCTATAATTTTTATCCCATGCTCGCCATATTATTTGTGTTTCTAGTGATAGTTTTTAAAAAGGATATTGGTCCTATGGCCAAAGCGGAAAAGCGGACCCGTCAAACCGGGAAATTAATGAATGACAATGCGCAGCCAATGTTGTCTTCTACGGTCACCGCATTTGAGTCCAAGGAGGGAATAGCGGCAAAGGCCTATAATATGATCGTGCCACTGGCCACCATGGTACTGATGATGCCCGTATTTCTTGCATATACCGGTTGGGATGCGGTTCCTGTCTCTATTTCCTTTGGAGATCATGTTTTTCAAGCTATCGGGAATGGCTCCGGATCTTCTTCCGTTCTGTATTCCGTGCTCACTTCCATTATTGTTGCTATGCTACTATATAGGTCGCAAGGAATTATGAGGACCAAAGAAATGGTGAATTTGGTTTTAAAAGGGATCAGTGAATTAATGCCTTTAGCCCTATTAATGTTGTTGGCCTTCGCCATTGGGGATGCTTCCAATGAATTGGGGACTGGGGAATTTGTGGCTAATTGGTCCAAGGAATGGTTGTCTCCCGCTTTTTTACCAGCCACCATCTTTGTCATTAGCTCGTTTATTGCCTTCTCTACGGGAACCTCTTGGGGTACCTTTGCCATTATGATGGCGATTTCTGTACCTATGGCAGAAATACACGCAGTGCCCTTGCCGTTTGTGGTAGCGGCCACCCTAGGCGGGGGGATTTTTGGTGATCATTGCTCCCCCATATCGGATACCTCTATAATCTCTTCCATGGCATCGGGGAGCGATCATATAGATCATGTGAATACTCAAATGCCCTATGCTATAATCGGCGGACTGGTTACAGTGGGCTTATACGTTATTTTAGGCTTAATTATCATCTAGAACCAAGGAATCCTTTACCTTTGCATCAAATAAAATAGATGAAATTATGTCCCATAAAGCCGGTTTTGTAAACATTATAGGAAATCCCAACGTTGGGAAATCTACACTCATGAATGCTTTCGTGGGGGAAAAACTGTCTATCATTACCTCCAAGGCCCAGACTACTAGGCACCGGATCTTAGGTATAGTAAATGGGGACGACTTCCAAATGGTCTTGTCCGATACGCCAGGTATCATTAAACCTGCCTATGAATTGCAGTCCTCTATGATGGATTTTGTTAAATCTGCCTTTGAGGATGCCGATGTCTTGGTGTACATGGTGGAAATTGGTGAGAGGGCGTTAAAGGATCAAAAGTTTTTTGAGAAACTTAAAAACACCAAAATTCCGGTTCTGTTGCTGCTCAATAAAATTGACGTTTCCGAACAGGGAATGTTAGAAGAGCAGGTGCAATACTGGCAAGAGCAATTGCCAACGGCAGAGATTCACCCTATATCTGCCCTTCAGAATTTTAATGTGAAGGAAGTATTTCACCGTATTTTGGAATTACTACCGGAGGGTCCGGCTTATTATCCGAAAGATCAGCTGACAGACAAACCAGAGCGTTTTTTTGTTAATGAGACTATAAGGGAGAAAATCCTTCAATTTTATAAAAAAGAAATTCCTTACGCAGTGGAAATCGATACTGAGGAGTTTTTTGAAGATGAAAAGATAATACGCATGCGCTCTGTAATAATGGTGGAGAGAGATACTCAAAAAGGGATCATTATTGGCCATAAAGGAGCTGCTCTGAAGAGGGTAGGGGTTGAAGCAAGAAAGGATCTAGAAAACTTCTTTGAGAAACAGGTGCATTTGGAGTTGTACGTAAAAGTGAATAAAAACTGGAGGAACGATCCTAAGCAGCTAAAGCGATTTGGGTATAATAATTAATCTTTTTCGGTGGGCTAGGTAATATAAGTGCATAGCCGTTGTATTAAATAATTGTGCAGGTGTTCCATTTGGTGCCTGCCTTTTTTTTTGCCCCACCTGCCAAAGACGTACAAGGCTACCCAAAGTACAACCATTAGCCCAATAAGACCAATTTGTAGGGTGTAGGAATGTCCTAGGGCATAACCGGAGTATGCCCAGATGCCCATTACAATAATGAGCGTAGCTATAATAAAATGGATAAACATAAAAAAGGTCCACAACGTAGGATTGGGTCCAAATAGGCCATATAGCTTGCTTTGTCCCTCCTCATAGTCCACAATTTCAAATTGCAATTGGGGGGTCCAAAAGTTAGATTCTGTTTTATTGAACTTTATAAATACGTGCTGTCCCAGGCTCTTTATAAGAAACGGCGGATCTTCATTTTCCCTGAATAATTCCAAAACAGGAAGGGCCTTTTCCTTCAATAGGAGTTGAAACCTAGGTCGTAAGGCAATGCCGTTGGGAAGAGTCATTGTTGGAGCTAAGTGTTAATAAAGGAGAAAAGATACTGTTTTTACCTCAATTTTTAATAGTACTTTTGCACCAAAGTTAAAGTATATGAGCGCTATAGTTGCCATTGTAGGAAGGCCCAATGTGGGCAAATCAACCTTGTTTAATCGTCTTATCCAGAGAAGGGAAGCTATTGTGGACGCCGTTAGCGGCGTAACGCGGGACCGTCATTATGGTAAAAGTGATTGGAACGGTGTAGAATTTTCAGTGATAGATACAGGTGGATATGTGCTGGGTAGCGATGATATTTTTGAAAAGGAAATAGATAGGCAGGTAGAACTGGCCATAGATGAAGCAGATGCCATTGTATTTATGGTAGACGTAGAGTCCGGAGTTACGGGTATGGATCAGGATGTTGCTAAACTATTGAGACGGGAAGAGAAGCCAGTGTTTTTGGTGGTGAATAAGGTAGATAACGCACAGCGGATGCAAGATGCTGTTGAGTTTTACTCCCTTGGACTGGGCGAATATCACACCATATCCAGTATTAATGGAAGTGGTACCGGGGACCTGTTGGATGATTTGGTAAAAGTATTGCCTGAAAAAGCTAAACAACCAGACGATCTGCCACGTTTTGCCGTGGTAGGAAGGCCCAACGCTGGAAAATCGTCTTTTATAAACGCATTGATCGGAGAGGATAGGTATATTGTGACCGATATTCCTGGTACTACGCGGGATAGTATAGATACGAAATACAACCGGTTTGGATTTGAGTTTAACCTGGTGGATACCGCAGGAATTAGACGAAAGTCCAAAGTACGCGAGGATCTAGAGTTCTATTCGGTGATGCGTTCTGTAAGAGCCATAGAGCATTCGGACGTTTGTATCCTTATGTTAGATGCTACCCGTGGATTTGATGGGCAGGTAGAGAACATTTTCTGGTTGGCACATAGAAACAATAAAGGGATTGTAATATTGGTGAACAAGTGGGACCTAATAGAGGATAAGGAAACCAATACCATTAAACAGTATACCCAAAGAATAAAAGAGGCTATCTCACCCTTTGTAGATGTCCCCATTATCTTTATCTCCGTGCTTACCAAGCAGCGGATTTATAAAGCCATAGAAACGGCCGTTCAGGTTTATGAGAATCGAGCTAAAAAAGTGGTTACTAGAAAGCTGAATGATATCATGTTGCCTATTATAGAGAATTATCCACCGCCAGCCTACAAAGATAAATATGTGAAGATTAAATTCTGTACGCAGTTGCCAACTCCCTATCCGCAATTTGCATTCTTTTGTAATCTTCCACAATATGTGCGGGAACCTTATAAGCGGTTCTTGGAAAACAAATTAAGGGAGAATTTTGATTTTACAGGATCGCCAGTGTCCGTGTTTATGCGGAAAAAGTAATCCTATTTGCTGGGCCAAGTGCCTACTAGTATTAAAGTTCTGTTAAGCTCTTTGGTTGTCTTTGGTGTTGGGGTATTTTTGGTAGTTTGTGAATTTACCAATATCCTAACACCAAACTTTACCAATGATAAGAGTAGTACTTTCTTTCCTGTTTTTTCTTTTCTTTTTACCTATCGTTTTTTCGCAAGATTTTACCCTTAGTGGAAAGGTAGTAGATGCGCTTACTAATACTCCTTTAGAGGCTTCTACTATCTATGCGGAATCTGTGAGAGACAGTAGTCTAATTACCTATACCATATCCAATCAAAAAGGGGAATTCCGATTGGAGGGAAACACTCCATTAAAGGAGGTAAAGCTTTTCTTTACCTATAATGGTTATAAGTCAATAGAGATGGATGTAGAGTTGCAGGAAAGCCTTGATCTTGGAAAGGTAAAATTAGAGGAGCAGGCCGAGGAATTGGATGAGGTACATCTTGTGGGGCATAGAATCCCTATTGCCATAAAAAAGGATACGTTAGAGTTTAATGCCGATTCTTTTAAGACTAGGCCAGATGCCACGGTAGAAGATGTGCTGAAAAAGCTGCCGGGCGTGGAAGTGGATTCCGATGGTAAAATTATGGTGAACGGAAAGGAAGTAGACCGGGTGCTGGTGAATGGTCAGGTGTTTTTTAGTAACGATCCCAAAGTGGCCACTAAAAGCCTTCCAAAAGATATTATCAGTAAAATTCAGATTGTAGATTCTAAAACAAAAAGAGAAGAATTCACCGGAGACGATGCAGAGGGAGAAAATAAGACCATTAACCTCACCATCAAGAAAGATAAGAATAAAGGATATATGGGTCGCGCATCGGCAGGTTACGGTACGGATGACCGGTATCAGCTCAGCGGATTACTCAATTATTTCAACGATACGCAACGCGTAAGTTTTATTGGAGGTGCCAATAATATTAACAACTCCGGTTTTTCGTACGATGAGATTTATGATATGGTGGGGAATTCCGGGGCTAGGGGATCTAACCTTCTTAATAATTTTGGAAATGGAATTACTACCTCATCAAATTTAGGAGCTAGTTATGCCAATGCTAAAAAAGGAAAGTATAAGGTAGATGGGAATTACTTCTTTGCATACAGTGACTCTTATAATGATCAGAAGACCAACAGGGAAAATATTTTACCAGATAGTAGGTACTTCACGGAGAACGTTTCCAATTTTACGGGGGCTACCAACTCTAATAGGGGAACTGTAAATCTGGAGTTCGATATAGATCCTACCCTAAGGGTGTCTGTGCAGCCTAATTTAAGTGCTAATTGGAGCAACTCTAACAATAGTAATAATACGATTAGTAAGAATGAGGATGGTGACCTTATAAACTCTAACGAACGGGTTTCTATTAGCGACGGCCACCAGAGAAACTTCTCCAATAGGGTGAGCCTAATGAAAAAATTGGATACCATTGGTACCATCTTAAGTTTTACTTTTTCCAATAACAATTCCGAAAATAAGAGTACTTCCAATCTAAGCTCTATCCGGGAGATTTATGGTGACAATGCCAGTGTAGAAATCTTGGATCAGCTTTCGGAAGTGGATAATAGACGGGACTCTTATGATTTAGAGGCTTCCTTTAGACAGCCTTTAAGCAACAAGTTATTCCTGAATCTAGGGTATCAGTTTTCTCATGATCGAAGGGGGGATAATAGGGAAGTAATGGATTACGACGATACTACAGGTGGGTATAATCTATTTAACGAAGCCTTGAGTTCCGATTTTAATTTTACCAACCAACAGCAAACCCCTTCCATAGGAATTCAGAGTCAGGGTGAAAAACTTAACTTTAGAGTCAGCGCAAATTATGTCTTTACGGATCTTACCAATACAGACTATTTAAGGAACAGTAACTTTTCTAATTCGTATGAAAACCTAACCTTCAGCAGTAACATTAATTATTCCTTGGGTAAAAATAAGCGATTGTCTTTTAGATATAATTCTAGATTGAATATTCCTAATGTAAATCAATTGCAGCCAGTTCCCAATGTAAACAACCCCCTAAATATCGTTATTGGTAATCCAAATTTACTGCCGGGTATAAATCACAATATCCGTTTTAACTTCAATAATTATAATTGGAGAGAACGGAGTGGAGTTTATTTGTATTCTGGGCTTAACATCCAAAATGATAGGGTGTCGGCTGTAACTACCACCGATGAGGATTTCTTAAGGACCACTAGATTTACCAATGTAAATGGAAACTATAATGGTTATGGTGGCTTTGGTTATTCTAAGCAGATTAAGAAAGATAGTGTATATACCTTAAGATTTAATATAAGGCCTAGCTTTAGCATAGATCAGCGAGTAAGCTTTACCAATGGGACAGAACTTAAGGGGAAGAGCTTTAGTGTATTTCCTTATGTCTCTACCACCTATAATTACAAAGAGCTCTTGGAGATAGAGCCAGGATATGGTATTTCCTTTAACAATACCAAATACAACCTAGACCGTCTAGATGATATTAGGTATACTTCTCAGAATGCTAGTCTAAGGGTGACTAGTTATTGGCCCAAAAACTTAATTTGGGGTAACGACCTACGCTATAGTTATAACGGGAACGTGGGTCCAGGATTTAATAAAGATGCCTTGTTCTGGAACATGAGTCTGGGGCTGCAGGTGTTAAAAGAGAAAGGAACTGTGAAAATATTGGCGTACGACCTCTTGGATCAAAATATAAACACCCGAAGGACCACTGGGGAAGACTTTATCCAAGATTACCAGGGAACCATGCTAAAACGCTATTTTATGGCTAGTTTTAGTTATAAGTTCGATCAGTTTGGAGGGAGTAAGCAACGAGGTAGGGGAAGACGATTTTAAACCTTATACTGCTCGCTTTTTCTTAGTGTAATTAATTAACCGCGCATCGTTTTATGTCTATGTGGTTCTTGGTGGTTTCAAAAGAATGCAAAGCAAACCGATTGGCAGATTATTGGGTTATACTTTATGGTAATTGCTGAAACTATCCTAGGTGTGGGGATTAATAGAAAGATAGCGCCAATTAATATCAATTTATGGAATGCTGTATAAATAAATTCCTGTAACTTTAAGGAAGTGTAACCAGTAAAATAAAAGATATGGCGGCTAAAAATCCTGTGGTTTGGTTTGAGATATACGTAAACGAAATGGAAAGGGCCAAAAAATTCTACGAGGCCGTATTTAAAATTGAATGTAGTGTGCTTGACCTGCCTGAAGAAACTCAGGAGAATTTAACGATGCTTGCATTCCCCATGAATATCAACGGTTCTGGAACTAGTGGAGCGTTGGTGAAGGTAGATGGCATGGAAGCAGGGGGAAACAGTACAATGGTATATTTCCATTGTGACGATTGCGCTGTGGAAGAGAGTAGGGTAGAAAAAGCTGGAGGTAAGGTGTCGCGGTCCAAACAGTCCATCGGAGCCTATGGTTTTGTTTCCCTTGTTTATGACACAGAGGGTAATATGATTGGGTTGCACTCTATGTCATAAGAGCAGAAATGCATCTAAAGATATGGATTGCATTTTAGGAAATTTACAGCAAGTTAGTTTTGTTTGAAAATTAGCATTTGTATAAATGCTAGCCCTCCTTTTTGTATAATAATAAGCGTAGCAAATAGGGTTAAGCTTCTACCAGCTTCCCCCTGCGCCGCCACCGCTAAAGCCGCCGCCGCCAAATCCGCCACCAAATCCTCCGCCAAATCCGCCACCACTGCCAAAGCCCCCTCCAGAAGAGCCTGTTCTGTGTCCACTGCGTCCCATATTGCTTAGAACAATGATGTCCCAAATATCTAATCCGCCGGATCTACCGCCGCCGCTACCACTATTGCCACCTCTTCTTCCTCTGTTGGAGAGGATTATCATGATGATAATAAATATAATTATTGGGAGTATGGAAGAGAAGGGGAGGTCGTTAGATTGCCCAAAGGTGCGGTCCTCTTTATACTTGCCATTTAATACCTGGATAATAGCATCGATTCCCTTGTTAAGGCCAGCATAGTAATCGTTTTTTTTAAATTCAGGGATTATTACGTTTCTTGTAATCTCACCCACGATACCTGCTGTGAGTCTATCTTCTACCCCATAGCCGGGGGATATCCATATTCTTCGTTCTTTTTCTGCCAATAAAATAAAAACTCCATTGTCTTTGTCTGCTTGGCCTATTCCCCATTCGTGGGCCCATTTGGGAGTTAAGAGGCCAATATTTTCTCCATTTATGGTAGGGACTATGGCAATAACAATTTGTGTTGAAGTAGTATCTGCGTAGGCAAGAAGCTTTGTTTTAAGAGCATGTTCCTCTGTAGTGGAAAGCATCTTAGCGTAATCATAGACACTAGTAGGGGTTTTAGGAGGCTCGGGAATATTGAACTGAGCGAAAATACTAGTGGTACACGCTGTTAAAATCCAGAATAATAGTATTCTTTTGAACATTGAAACTTGTAAGTTATCCTCGTGAAATTTCGTCCGAAAGCTCATTTTTATTGTCTTCCCGCCATGGAAAATGAGCTTTAAGTTCTTTTCCGGCCAGCAAAATGCCTTCTATTAAACCTTGTTTAAAGCGTTTAGCTTTAAAATGGGAAATGATAGTATTTTTGGTAGCGTCCCAGAAATTTTTTGGTACTACTTTATCAATTCCCTTCCCTCCACAGATGGCGAAAGTGTGTTCTTTTGTGGCTACATAGATTAATACCCCATTGTCTTGTTTGGTATTGTCCATTTTTAGAAGATGAAAAACTTCCTTGGCGCGTTCCAATGGGTCTTTGCCGCACCCATTTTCTATATGCACACGTATTTCTCCCGAAGTATTATTTTCAGCAATGCGAATAGCTTCAATAATTTCCCGTTCTTCTTCAATGGTTAAAAAATCTTCACTGGAGGGCATTTTTTCTTCTAATTAAAAATCAAATTCAACATCTACCGGTCTTTCGGCGCCAGGTTCAGAATCAAAATAAGGTTTGTCGTCAAAGCCAAGCCAACCGGCTAAGATGGAATTTGGGAATATCTTCACATGGTTGTTGTAGGGCTTTATAGCCTCGTTAAACCGTGTTCTGGCAGTTTGTATAGTGTTTTCGGTACTTGTTAACTCGTCCTGAAGCTTTAAGAAATTTTGATTCGCTTTTAAGTCGGGATACCGCTCCACTGTTACCAAAAGTCGGGATAAAGCACTGCTTAATCCCCCTTGTGCCTGATTAAATTCTTGTAATTGTTCCGCAGTGATGTTGGAAGGATCAATAGTGGTTTGTGTTGCTTTGGATCTTGCTTCAATAACCTCTCGAAGCGTATTGCGCTCAAAATCGGCAGCTCCTTGTACGGTTTTTACAAGGTTCCCAATAAGATCGTTACGCCGTTGATAGGAGGTTTGTACATTACCCCACGCCTCACTAACATTTTCATTTAAGGATATTGCGGTGTTATTAAAGCTTACTCCCCAGCGGTAAAATCCTAGGGCAATAATAACTATGATAATTACGGGGATTAACCATTTTTTCATAACTAGCTGTTTTTAATTATAGTTGATTTTTTATTTTGATCAATTCTGCTTTTACTTTCTCTAATTTTTGAATGACTTCAAAAGAGGTTAGGGTCTTTAACCTGTTTTCCTTTAGTTGAATTTTTGCACCATCCAGGGTAAAGCCGCGTTGCTTTACCAAATAATAGATAAGCTTAAGGTTTTTTATGTCCTCAGGGGTGAATTTTCTGTTGCCCTTGGCATTTTTTTTGGGTTTTAGTACATCAAACTCCGATTCCCAAAAACGGATAAGGGAAGCATTCACCTTAAAGGCTTTGGCAACTTCACCTATTCCGTAATACCTTTTCTCAGGCAAATCTATATGCATTAATCTAAAGATTGATTTTCTTGGGTGGCATATTTCAGCATATTCTCAAACTCCTCCGGACTTAAACTTCCATAGTAAAAATTAATGGGGTTAATCCGTTGTTGGTCTTTCCATACCTCATAGTGCAAGTGAGGTGCTTCGGACCTTCCGGTATTCCCCACAAATCCTATAAGATCTCCGCGCTCCACTTTCTGGCCTTTTCTAACGTTGTACTGACTTAAGTGTGCGTAGAGGGTCATATATCCATAACCGTGGTCTATTCTAATGTGCTTTCCATATCCAGAAGAATTATTGTCTGCCCGTAATACCTTTCCATCTCCGGTTGCATAGATGGGGGTTCCCTTCGGAGAAGTGAAATCCATCCCCCAGTGCATTTTTCGGGCCTTGGTAAAGGGGTCTGTACGCCATCCATAGCCAGAAGCCATTCTGGTAAGATCTTCATTGCTTATAGGCTGTATTGCTGGGATTGCCGCCAAAAGCTTTTCCTTTTCTTCGGCTAATTTAGTAATCTCATCCAAGGACTTAGATTGAATTACCATCTGTTTTTGAATTATTTCCATTCGCTTCGTGGAAGCAATGATCATTTCAGAATTGTTAAAACCTTCCAAATGCTGGTAGCGATTAATTCCACCAAATCCGGCTCTTCTTTGCTCCTCTGGGATAGGGTTGGCTTCAAAATACATTCTATATAGATTGTTGTCCCTTTCCTCTATATTTGCCAAAACTTGCTCTATTTGAGACATTTTCCTGTTGAGAATTTCAAATTGGAGCTCGTAATTCTTAACTTCCCGCTGTAAGGAGAGCTCCTTTGGGGTGTTAATTAAATTAGTGTTCATTAAGAATACTAACCCTAGAAGTCCAAAAAGCATGGAGCCAAGAAAAAAGAAGGCGATATTCCTATACTTTTTTGCTTTTCTGGGTTCTATCTTGCGATAAGATAGGGTGTCTGGGTCGTAATAATATTTTACCTTAGACATGTATGTAATTTATTCTATTTTTGTGCGGGTTTTTATCCAGCTTGCAAAGTTAAGAAATGTTTTCAAGCATTAGTTAAATATATAAAAAGCTTACGAATTTACATGAGATCCCAAGATATAAGAGCCAAGTTTTTAGAATTTTTTGAGGAAAGAGCACATAAAATTGTTCCTTCAGCACCCATGGTCATTAAAGACGACCCAACCTTAATGTTCACCAATGCCGGGATGGTACAGTTTAAAGAGTTCTTTCTGGGCAATTCTGTGCCTAAATCCAAAAGGGTAGCCGATTCCCAAAAGTGCCTTAGGGTTAGTGGTAAACATAACGACCTGGAAGAAGTGGGTATGGATACCTATCACCATACCATGTTCGAAATGTTGGGGAACTGGAGTTTCGGAGATTATTTTAAAGAAGAGGCTATTGCCTGGTCCTGGGAATTTTTAACCGAGGTATGTAAAATTGATAAGGATAGTCTTTACGTAACCGTTTTTGAGGGGAGTAAGGATGCCGATAATTTGGAGCAAGATACCGAGGCGCTCAATTTTTGGCGTAAGATTGTGCCCGAAGACAGAATATTGTTTGGCAATAAAGCAGATAATTTTTGGGAGATGGGAGACCAGGGGCCTTGCGGTCCTTGTTCCGAGATCCATGTAGATATTAGGCCCAAGGAGGAGAAAGATAAAGTCTCCGGTGCCTCTCTGGTCAATATGGACCATCCGGAGGTAGTGGAAATATGGAACCTGGTATTTATGCAGTATAACAGAAGGGCCAATGGCGATTTAGAGCCCCTACCTGCAAAGCACGTAGATACGGGAATGGGCTTTGAGCGCCTCTGTATGGTCATGCAAAACGTACGTTCTAACTACGATACCGATATTTTCACCCCCCTTATCAGAGAGGTAGAGACCATCGCAAATGCCAAATATGGGAAGGATGAGAAGGTGGATATTGCCATCCGGGTAATCGTAGATCATATTAGGGCAGTAGCATTTTCCATTGCAGACGGACAGTTGCCCAGTAATACCGGTGCAGGATATGTGATCCGTAGGATCTTAAGAAGGGCTATTAGATATGGCTTTACTTTCTTGGATACCAAGGATCCCTTTATGTACAGATTGGTAGAAGTGCTTGCCGATCATATGGGAGAGGCATTCCCGGAACTTAGGATGCAGAAGCAATTGATAGAGAATGTGGTGAAGGAAGAGGAACAATCTTTCTTGAAAACATTGGATCAAGGGCTAATTCTGTTAGATACTATGATCCAGGCCAATAAAGGTAAGGTTATGGATGGCCGAATGGCCTTTGAGCTTTATGATACCTATGGATTTCCTAAAGATTTAACAGCCCTTATTCTTAGTGAAAGAGGATATGGTTTAGATGAAAAGGGATTTGAGGCGGCCATGCAAGAGCAAAAGGCACGCTCTAGATCGGCCTCAGAAGTTTCTAAGGACGATTGGGTTATCTTATCCGATGATCCAGAACAGGAATTTGTAGGGTACGATCTAATGGAAACCTCCGTGAAATTGGTGAAATATAGAACGATTACCACCAAAAAGGAGGGCAAGAAGTATCAGTTGGTATTCAATATGACTCCGTTTTATCCCGAAGGTGGAGGACAGGTAGGAGATAAAGGTTACCTGGAAGCGCCCAATGGGACGGTATATTATATCTTGGATACCAAACGGGAAAATAACGAAATTGTACATTTTACCAAGGAACTCCCTGCCGAAACCGATGCGCGTTTTAAGGCGGTAGTAGATAAAAAACAACGTTTTAGAACTGCTTGTAACCATACTGCTACCCATCTATTACACCAAGCCTTACGGGAAATTCTTGGTACGCACGTAGAACAGAAAGGTTCTGCCGTGCACTCCAAATACCTACGATTCGATTTCTCTCATTTCGCCAAGCTTACCGTGGATGAAATACAGGAGATAGAAAGCTTTGTGAATGCTCGTATCTACGGCAACCTGCCACTAGAGGAGCAGCGTGGTATTCCTATGGAGCAAGCTATGAAAGAAGGTGCAGTGGCTCTTTTTGGAGAGAAATATGGGGACACTGTAAGAACCATCCGTTTTGGACAGTCCATTGAGCTTTGTGGAGGAACCCATGTAGAGAATACAAGGGATATATGGCATTTTAAAATAAGGTCTGAGGGTGCAGTAGCCTCGGGAATAAGAAGAATAGAAGCTATTACCTCCGATGCGGTAAAGGAATTTTATTCCGAAAATAATAGAATGGTCCTCCAGATTAAAGATTTGTTGAACAATGCTAAAGATCCCGTTAAGGCAGTTACTGCCTTGCAGGAGGAGAATTCATTGTTGAAAAAGCAAGTGGAAGGCTTGTTAAGGGACAAGGCCAAGAATTTAAAAGGCGACCTTTTAAATGAACTTAGCGAGGTTAATGGAGTGCAATTCCTCGCAAAACGGATCGACCTGGATGCTGCAGGAATTAAAGATTTGTCCTTTGAAATGGGAGGGGAAAGAGATAACCTATTCCTTTTGTTCGCTACGGAAAAAGATGGAAAAGCCCTATTGGCATGCTATATTTCCAAGGAAGTAGTGGCCCAAAAGAATTTAAATGCAGGGACCATCGTTAGAGAATTAGGGAAGTATATCCAAGGTGGGGGCGGAGGCCAACCATTTTTCGCTACTGCCGGGGGGAAAAACCCAGCGGGTATCCCAGAGGTTTTGGAGAAAGCCAAAGATTACTTGGGATAACAGCCAATTAGATGGGGCCAATTTGGTTTCAATAAAGTAGGTGAATTACACAATGAAACTACAGACCCAAATACCATTAAAGAAGGCTAGCAGCCCAATAGACTACCAAAGTAAGGTGGTTTTATTGGGCTCTTGTTTTTCTAAAAATATAGGGGATAAGCTCAGTTACTATAAATTCCGTACCCTTTGCAATCCCTTTGGCACTCTTTTTCATCCGCAAGCAATGGAAGCATTGGTGCGTAGAGCGGTTAATAAGGAGTATTATACCGAGAATGACGTCTTTTGCTATAATGGACAATGGCATTGCTTTGATGTCCATTCCAGCTTTTCGGCAAATTCCAAAGAAGCATTGCTGCAAAATTTAAATACGAGTTTAGAGATTGCCTTAGCGCATATTACCAAAGCCTCCCACCTTATAATTACCTTGGGAACCGCATGGGTGTATCGGCATAAGGAAACAGATCGGATGGTTGCCAACTGCCATAAGGTGCCACAAAAGGAGTTTAACAAGGAAATGATTTCCATAGAAGAGAACACGCTTATTCTAAAGCGTATGGTGGAGTGTGTTGAAAGTGTTAATAAGAATATCCAGTTTATTTTCACAGTTTCCCCAGTAAGACATCTTAAAGATGGTTTTGTGGAAAACCAGCAAAGCAAGGCAAACCTAATCACCTCTATACATGCAATTCTTAGTGAAATATCGGCAAGGAAAGACAATACTGGATCCAAGGCACATTATTTTCCCTCCTATGAAATAATGATGGATGAATTAAGGGATTATCGCTTTTATAATGCGGATATGGTTCATCCCAATACCCTGGCAGTAGATTATATTTGGGAGAAATTTAGTTTTATGTGGCTGTCCACAACGGTGCTGCCAGTAATGGAAAAGGTAGACAAGGTTCAAAAGGGTTTGTTGCATAGGCCATTTAATCTATCTTCGGACCAGCATAAGAAGTTTCTGGTGAAACAACAACAAAAAATTAAGGAGCTCCAAGAAGAGTATCCGTTTATGAAATTTAAAGAATGAGAGGTTTTATAATTGGTGTGGTGTTGGCCTTAACGGCCGTCTTGATTATTCGTTCCTGTTCGGAAGAAAATAAGAAGGATTCTATTTTGGAGGAGAATGCGGTGATGTTGCAAAAACAGGTGAATAATGTAGCCAAGCTAATTGTTACTGAGGGACACTTTTCCCAAGTCTATAACTATAAGGATTCCCAACAACTTTTTGGGCCTTTAATCACTGCCAAGAAAAAGGCGTTGGTAGTGGTGAATGCGGAGGTGACGGTAGCATATGATCTAAGCTTAATCGATTTTGAGGTAGACAAGGAGTCTAAGACCTTGTATATCCGTAGTATTCCCGAAGCAGAAATTAAATTGTACCCAGATTTTGAATACTACGATGTTACAGCAGATTTTCTGAATCAGTTTAATGCAGGGGATTATAATAAGATAAAGAAAAACGTACACGCTTCCCTGATGAAGCAAATTAACGCTTCCTCGATAATTACCAATGCAGAAAACCGCTTGATAACTGAGTTGTCTAAGTTTTTGGTGCTCACCAATTCCATGGGGTGGACCTTGGTATATGGGGATCATACGGTTCAGGGATTGGAGGACCTACGAGCTCCAAGTCACATAATTAAAAATTGAGAAGGGGGCGTTTATCTTAAAAAACGGTTGGCCCACTTTATATACTGCTCCCAGTCGTACTCCGTTATATCGTGCTTGCCACTTCGTATATGATAGGCCAGGGTGTTTAGTATAGGGGTATTGGTGACGGGCATTTCTAAAGAGGGAATCCCTTTCTTTTTAAACAATTCATATACGGGAGTAGCATAATAGGCAGCGAGAAATTCCCCCTTGGGATCTGCCCAACGGTCTTCTTCAGCACTGGCAATATACAAGGGTCTTGGGGCAATCAGTGCCAAAAGTTGGTGTTGGTCTACCTCCAAGGCAGTTTCATTGTTATTATATTTTTGAAAATTGGAGCAGAACCAATGGGGGAAACGTTGATTGATGGTGGCAATGGTCTCTCCGTAGGTTCGTTTAGACATGGCAGCGCCACCACATCCAGAGTTGTTGGAGATCACCGCTGCGAATCGCTCGTCATTGGCCCCTGCCCAGAGAGCAGCTTTTCCAAGGCGTGAATGTCCAAAAACTATAACTTTAGAATTTTTGGTCTCCTCATACCTTTCCAAGAAATCCATGGTTCTGTGAAGTCCCCATGCCCAAGCGGCAATACTACCCCACTCATTTTCTTTTGGGTGTTGCTGGCCATTCTGATAAAAAAGGGCGTGAATACCATCGGAAAAATCGTTTTTGTCCGGGTCTACCTCCCCGTAGTATATGGTGGCCAATCCGTAACCGGCCTCGATAATTTGAGTTAAGGGCCATCGGCTGCTTTTTGCACCTCTTGTCTGCTCCGTTAAAGTATGGTTGGTAATTCCCAAAAGGGCATTGTTGTTGGTCCAAGCGGTGGAGACCAATACCTCCGTCTCATCGGTAACCGTGTGGTTGCCAAAGAAATTATAACCTAGGAATATAGGGGCATTCGCTACCTCCTTGGGGAGATATAGTAAGATGGTAAAGGTTAAACTTTTATTGTCCCTGCTAAAGGTTTGTTCAATCTGCAAGCGTTTGGCCATTCCTCCCAAGGCGTTGTGGTCCTTCTCCAAAATTTTGGAAGATAGGTGCGGCTTATGTGCTGGAAACGCACCATATACTTCGTTAGTGAAATATTGAAGGATTTCTGGTCTTCGCTTGTTTTTCCATTCAGAGGCAGTGGATATTTTTTCGCCTTCAAAGGTGGTTAGTGGGTTGGGTACCTTAAAAAAAGGTACGTTGTTTTCATCGTAAAGTGCTTGAGCTTTAGAAGAGGACATGGGATATAGAAATAAAAGCAAGGTAAAATGGACCAATAACTTCATGTAAGTATATTTCTAGGGCCATCTACCCCTTACTGTGCGTATATAAGTGAAAGCGCCTAAATTACTAAATTTTTATCCACCAATTCCAGGCCGTCATCAATTAAGCGGCCTACCTTGGGTTTGTTTCGTTTTACCTTCTCAAGGTGATTTACAATCCTATCGGCAAAGGCGTGGTCGCCGTTATTTTTTGCCAATTCATACAACTCCACCGATAGTAGCCAATCATCGGGATGGTTGTTTACCAATTCTTGAAATACCTTATTTCTGGAGATGTTGGTGTTTTTCCTTTCCCGGTATTCCCTAACCTGCCGATAAAGCTCCTCCAGTTGCAGTCGCCACTTGGTTGGGGTTGACTTTATGGTGGTGTCCGAAATGGTATGGGTAATTAAATCGAAACTAGAAAGGTCTGCAGGGCCGTTAAATACGGAATCAATGGTTTGCCCTACGGCCATATTGTAAAGCCCCTGTGCTGGGTGGAAAAGAATTTGGTCCTGGTATTTTACGGTGCAGTTGGAAAAAGTAATCAAGATAATTTCACCCTTTAGGTTTCGCGTGCCAGTTATTATTTCCCCACTTATGGTTACGCCACCCACAAATTCAAGAAGCACAGTTTCACCTTCGTAAATATTATAGGCTTTTAGGTCCCTTGGACTCATATCCTCAATAGCAATATTGATTCCTTTTAATTTTCCAACTGGAGAGCCAAACCCCTTGGGATAATGCCTTGTCCCATGTCCTATTAATTCCTTACCTCTATAAGACAGTGCGGTTTTGCCTTTGGTAGAGAAATAGATGGGCTTCCCTTCATGGGCAATGGTATTATCAAATTTCCCGGAAATTTGTATACCTGTGCTTAATTCCACGGTCCCCAATTCTTTAGATTCTACCAGTTTCTCCAATCCGCTTAGGCCTCCTTTCCGGAGGGCCATGGTATTGGCAAACTCTTCCAGAACTTGGTTGAGGTAGGCAAAATCTGGTGTGACAAATAATTGTGGTTGCGGCTGGGTAATGTCAAAAGAGGTGTGGACTGCTTCAATGGAGTAAGGGAGTTTCTTAACCTTGTCTGTCATGCACCAAGCACTCTCGCCAATAGAAGATAAAAGGCCGGCGCCATAAATTTTTGGGTTCTCCAAGGTGCCTATCAGCCCGTATTCTACCGTCCACCAGTGTAGGTTTCTGATAAGCGCCATTTCGCTAGGCTCCCCCATATTCTGTTGGAGATCCTCAATTTTTTTCTCTGCTTTTGTTATCAGTTCCTGGGGTGTGCCTTCGGCCTCCTTTATGATAGAAAGGTGTCTTACCGCTTCATAGAGCTCATAATCTTTTCTACTGGAAATGGCCTTGCTGCCAATTTCTCCAAACCTCCTTAGGTATTCTGCATATTCTGGATTGGCGATGATGGGAGCATGCCCGGCACCTTCATGAATGATATCTGGGGCAGGGGTGTATTCTATATGCTCTAACTGCCTAATGTCGGAGGCAATTACCAAAATATTGTAAGCTTGGAACTCCATAAATGCACTGGGAGGAATAAATCCGTCTACGGCTACCGCAGCCCATCCGATATCTTTCAAGATCCGGTTCATTCCATACATATTGGGAATATGGTCTATGGCAATACCTGTTTTTCGGAGACCGTCTACATAGCTTTTATGCGCAACCTTACTAAGGTAGTCAACATTTTTTCGCATTACATAGCGCCATACTGCTTGGTTAATAGGAGTGTATTCCTCATAGTTTTGAGGCTTTATATACTGCTTTAAATGCTGGGGCAGCTTATCCAATATATAGTTGCTTTTGTACGACATGGATGCAGGTTTTACAAATCAACTAAATATACAAAAAAGCAGCCCCAAAAGGAAGTGGGAATTCCTTTTGGGGCGTGGGCTTTCCAGAAAACTGGAAAAGGCCTTACATAATTGGGTGTAGCTCTTTATGAATACATTATAGAAAGCTATAAAAGTGTGCTTTTGCCTACCTCCTTATTTGCTTTCCGATCCCGGTGGATAGGCTTGTAGGATTTCGGCAACAAACTCTCTAATACGTGCCTCCTTCTTTTCAATGTTTTTAATATTGTGCAAGCTGCCAACTCCTCTTCCCTGCCATACTAGTTCCTTGTTTTTGGCATCTATAATATCTATGTATAAGGAGCCTTCCGTTCTGGTGCTCACATTACCATGGTTGTATGGGCCTCCCCAGAAATACGGATTCCATCCCCAGCCATAATATCCTGCGCCCCAATAATTACTATATACATCTACCTGCTGTCTTTCCTTAGTGAAAATACTGATTAAGATGTCTGGTTCATTAGATTTTACAAAACCTCGAGCGCTCATTTCAGCATCAATAGCTTTGAGTATTCTTTTCTTGTCAAGGTCCGAAATTTGGGCCTTGTCTATGCCAGTTTTGTAAAATGCAAAGGTCTTAAAATTGTTGAAATTTGCCTCTCTATCGTAATCGGTCAGCACTTGCACCGAAGAACAGGACGCCAAAAGTAGGATGGCGAAAAGGGGAGCAAATAGTAATTTGATATTTTTCATAACTATTTTTTTTAATTCGTATTCATTAAACTTCACAATAGGATATCACAAATATCATGCCGAATGGAATAGGAGTTACTTTCTTCTCGCCGTCTTGGGATTGTAGCCGTAAGGGCAATGTCTACAACCACTTTCGCAACAATATCCACGCTTTAAGAGGTATTGTTTTGTGAACACTTTATAGCCTTCTTCAGAGAGATAAAAATCCCCTTTCTCTATGGGTATTATTTTTTTCATTGCTGTAAATTTATGGGATTTAATTGAAAAGAGGGCTGAGAGTCCCATTCTTTGAGGCTATTTGGGTTTCTACTAGCTTGCTTTTTGGTTTTTTATCTTATTTAGCTAGTTTTAAATCGAAAAGCGCACATTATTGAATTAAGGACCGTTATCTTTATATAAGTTAGATTTCGCTTTATGGTTATTGTGTTTAAACATCTTTTTTATAAGGACTATGTAGGATTATCGGTCTGGCCTTTTATCATACTCAAGAATCGAGCTCTTATAAAGGATGTCGTTCTCATTAATCATGAAAAGATTCACCTACGGCAGCAAAAGGAATTATTGATTCTTCCCTTTTATTTTTTATACTTCCTGGAGGGCCTTATCCGGTTTTTTATATACTTCGATGCTTATACGGCGTATAGGAACATCAGTTTTGAAAGGGAGGCTTACCAAAATGAATCCAACCCACATTATCTGCAACAACGAAGACCGTATAGTTTTATTAAATATCTTTGGGCTGAAAAGCGATAATTGTGTCGGGTATCCATCAACATGTAGAACTTCCCCTATTAAAAGAAAAACAGGTTTCCCTAATTGTAAAAAGGGAAGACTTGATTCATCCCTATATTTCCGGGAATAAATTCCGCAAGTTAAAATACAATCTGCTAGAAGCCCAACAATTGGGGCATCGCACCTTGGTGACTTTTGGAGGGGCCTTTTCTAACCATATTGCTGCCACTGCCTATGCCGGAAAAGAGGTAGGCCTCCGTACCATTGGGATCATAAGGGGCGCTGAATTACAAGGGAATTATAATAATAATCCTACGCTGCTGCAAGCCAGTAAAAATGGAATGGACTTTATGTTTATTTCCAGGGAGCAGTATAGGGATAAGACTAACCCAGACTATTTGCAAAAACTCCAGGATACCATGGGGCCATTTTATCTGGTCCCGGAAGGAGGAACCAATGCCTTGGCTATAAAAGGCTGCGAAGAAATATTGAGGGAGCGAGACCTTGAGTACCATTACGTTTGTTGTAGTGTTGGGACAGGAGGTACCATGGCCGGTATCATTAATTCCTCTAGCAAGAACCAAACGGTATTGGGTTTTGCATCCCTTAAAGGTGATTTTCTAAGAAAAGATATTCGTAGTTTTGTCTCCAGGGATAATTGGGAATTAAAGACCAATTATCACTTTGGCGGTTATGCCAAGGTATCCCCACAGCTTATAGCGTTTATTAACTGGTTTAAGCGGGAAACCGGTATTCCTACCGATCCTATTTATACCGGAAAACTGTTGTATGGGGTACTGGATTTGGTGAAGCAGGACTATTTTAGACCTGGAGCGTCTGTTTTAGTGGTGCATACAGGTGGTTTACAGGGGATTGAAGGAATGAATATAAAATTAAAGAAAAGACAGCAACCATTGATTGAAGTATGATAAGAAGAATAATAACAATACTTGTTTTTGGATTTTTAATGATCGCTTGTGGCACTAAAAAGCGAGTTGCCCCATCGAAGAAGCAAATAGAGAGAACTGTAGAAAAGCCTGCGGAAAAAGCGCCAGAAAAAGAACAAAGGGAGCAGGGGAATGTGTTGTATCCACTTCCGGAGGATACGGGGAAGTTTGTGCAATTTCCAGTGAATTCGGTGGAAGAATATATCACGACTTTTTCGGAGATAGCGCGCTTTGAGATGAAAGCTTATGGCATCCCTGCCAGTATTACCCTGGCGCAGGGAATATTAGAGAGCGGAGCGGGTAGAGGGAATCTTACCCAAAGAACAAATAACCATTTTGGCATAAAGTGCCACACGGGCTGGAATGGCGATTATGATTTTCACGACGACGATGAGAAAGGGGAGTGTTTTAGGAAATACAACCACCCTATGTACTCTTTTAGGGATAGAAGTATATTTCTATCCTCCCGAGCGCGCTATGCCTTTTTGTTCAATTTAGATCACGACGACTACAAGGGTTGGGCAAAAGGCCTACGACAAGCTGGTTATGCCACAGATAGAAAATACCCGGAAAAATTAATTTCCCTTATAGAGCGATACGAACTGTATAAGTATGATAAGGAGGTGATAAAGTCTGGGAGAATAGTGAAAAAGGAACCACAGGAGTACAGGCTTACAACCTATGTGGTACAAAAAGGAGATACCCTGTATTCCATTTCCAGGAGGTATTTTATTTCTGTTCCGGAACTGATGGAAATGAATAATTTGAAGAACAGTAATTTGGCGGTGGGCCAAAAAATCACTGTAAAAGCTGTAAAAAAATAAATAAATATGAGATATAAAAGAAGTAGTGCCTTGTTTGCCGATGCGCAAAAAGTTATTCCTGGAGGGGTAAATTCCCCGGTTAGAGCATTTAAGGCAGTAGGAGGAGAACCCATATTTGTTAAGGAGGCCAAAGGAGCTTATTTGTACGATGAGGATGGGAACCGATTAATTGACTATATAGCTTCATGGGGTCCACTAATTTTGGGACATGCCCACGAACCTGTTGTTAATGCGGTAATAGAAAAAGCTAAAAAAGGTACTTCCTTTGGGATGCCTACAGAAATAGAAACCAAATTAGCGGAATTGGCGGTTTCCATGGTGCCCAATATAGATAAAATCCGATTTGTAAATAGTGGAACCGAGGCTTGTATGAGTGCCGTAAGGCTGGCCAGAGGCTTTACCGGAAAGGATAAGATTATAAAATTTGCGGGCTGTTACCACGGGCATTCAGATGCCTTCCTAATACAAGCAGGTAGTGGAGCGGTTACCTTTGGAAGTCCCAATAGCCCGGGGGTTACTCAAGGAACTGCCAAGGATACTCTTTTGGCCATCTACAACAATTTGGAAAGCGTAAAATCTTTAGTAGTTGCCAATAAGGGGGAAATTGCCGCCGTAATCCTTGAGCCAGTAGCTGGAAATATGGGATGTATTATTCCAGATGAAAGTTTTATTAAAGGATTGCGTGACCTTTGTACCCAAGAAGGGATACTGTTGATTTTTGATGAGGTGATGACCGGATTTAGATTGGCAAAGGGAGGTGCACAGGAAGTTTTGGGTATAGATGCAGATATTGTAACCTTTGGTAAGGTTATAGGTGGCGGATTGCCCGTAGGTGCTTTTGCAGCCAGGGATGAAATTATGAGCTACTTGGCTCCCGATGGTCCGGTGTATCAGGCAGGTACCCTAAGTGGAAACCCCTTGGCAATGAGTGCCGGATTAGCCATGTTGACCGAACTAAACAACAATCCGGCGATCTTTAGAAGTCTGGCGGATAAAACTAAATACTTAGGAGCTGGCTTGGCTAAGGTGTTGACAGATAACAATATTCCCTTTCAAAAAAATAGATTTGGCTCCATGATATCCATACATTTTACGGATGAGCCGGTGGTAGATTTTGAAAGCTCTGTTAAAGGGAACAATGATACCTTTAAAAAGTATTTTCACGGAATGTTGAGAGAGGGCGTTTACCTACCGCCAAGTGCATTTGAAAGCTATTTCTTGAATGATGCACTTACGTACGAAGATCTGGATGCCACTATTGCGGCTCTTTCCAATATTGTGGACGATTTAAAACAATAGGAGTAGTCTGGATGATAAACCTAAACTGAATGTTCATCATCCAGGTTTAGTGTATTAGGGGATATCCACACCCTAGTTTTTTCCTTAACATGAGAAAGGAACTAGGGAGCGGATATCCCTTTTATTATATGGTTAATGCCTTCTTGCATAGCGTGCCTTTTTGGCGTTTGCCATTCTATGGGATTTCCTTTTAGTATTGATTTTGTTCCAAACTATAAATTGTTCCTTAGATAGTATTTTTTGAAGCTGTTGCCTCTGCGCAATCTGATGATCCAAATGCGCTACTCTAAGCTCATAGCGCTGTTCCGAACTAAGAGGTTTTATCTCTCCACTTTCTCTTTTGGCTTGCATCTCCTTTCTTCGCTCCACGCGCGCGGTAACATTTTCTAAATTTAACTTTTGAATCTGTGCTTGTTGGGCATCGGTTAAATCTAGCGCCAAGGTCATTTTTTTGGTTTGCAGGGTTGCCATTTGCTGGGGAGTTAAATCCTTCATTCCCTTTCGGTTTCCCGTTTGCGCAATAGCGGTAAAGCCAAGTAGAAATACCATGGTAAAAACTAATTTTTTCATCCTTTAAAAATTTATGGGTTTACTAGTAGGACAGCTGAAACAACAATTGGTTTAATCTCGTATCTTATTTTTATGGAGGTTAGACTAGGAAAACATCTTGTTTTTATAAGATTTGGAAATGATTGCTGGGGATTTTCACCTAATTATTAAAATGTATAGGAAGGTTTCTTAGGGTGTTGTTAATAATATTGTTGGAAGTAGTTCCTGCCTGTGATATAAATAGGGAAGGGGGTGTTGAGCTTAGGAAATAGTAGCCCAAGAACTGACAACCTAGGTAAACGGGCCTACTAAACCAAGTGCAAAATACTGTCTTTGGTAGTTGCTGGCGACTTACACTCTATGTTGTTGAAAGAAAGAGGGATTAGCTCTGTTTTTCTAAACTAACAATAGTTTGGTCTATTTTCTCAACATGTTCTGTGGTAAGTTCTTCCGTAACTGTATGGGAATCTTCCTGGAGGTAGGTGCCTACCAAAGCCGAAAAAATGAAGCCGATTAGGTAGACTAAACTTTTAACTCTGTAGTTCATAGGTTTAGGGCGTTGTTTAGTGCTTCTAATTTAAGAGAACCTTTGGGAATGTACGAGTCATTGTTGTGAAACCAAGCTTTCTTGTGGTGTATGTCTACCTTGGATCGGTTTAGAAATTAGGATATTATAGAATTAAGTTTTTTCCAGGGTTTCAAATGGTTTTTTAATATGCTCCTCAGGGAGTATAGTGTCTTTATTTTCTTTAGGTATTTCAACCGACTGGGTAGGAGGGGGCGGCTCATTTTCTACGTCTAAATAGTAGTAAAAGACAGAGGCAGCTAAGAAACAGATAAAATAAAGCAGGCTTTTAATTTTATAAGACACTGATATGGGATTTTATTACAGCTGTAAATGTAGGAAATAACATCAACACCATGGCAATTGATAACAACCTTTAATAATCTTTAACCATGGTACCTTCTTTGATCCTATAAGCTATGGATAAGGTAGAACTTATAAAAAAAGTAGGCTAGGGTAAAATAATGCCCTAGCCTACTTTAATAAGGTGGTTCCTACTTTATTATTTAGGTTCCAAGATTTGGTTTATCCTCGTTACCGCATCCTGCAAGTGATACTTGCTCATGGGATCGGAGGTACGTGCAATGGCATTGTTTATATCTCGCTTTAAAACATTTAACTGGGCCCTAGCAATGGAGCGGATATCCGATTGGCTTGTGTTGATAGCGGTAGATTTACGGTAGCCGCCCATTTCGGATTGTTTGGCCTCGCTTTCTGCCGTCATCAAATAAGCCAAACGATCTATATGCGCCTTTTGTAGGTTTCTTCTATAGATGTCTATACTATTGCCTCTTCTCAATTCGGACCAGATTCCCTTTCTTAGGTCGTTCATCATATTTAACAGACTATACGCCTCCTTGCCGTTAATCGCCTCATTTTCTAGCAGCCTTGCCATTCGGCCCAGGCTTAAAATATTGTTTAAGGTCCTTTCTTGCGTTTTTCTAATCCTTTCTACAGAACCTGAATACTCAATTTTATTGAAAATGTTGGGGTCTATTAACCACTTTGGTGTTTTAAAAAGCTGGTCTTGGATGAAAATCATACAATTTTGCTGATGCTCCTTGGCTACTGGAGTATAAACTGCTCCCTCTTGGTCGTACGTTTTTTGATGTTCGTAAACACCTCCAATGTTATTACTAACATGGCCCATATATCTGTTGAATTGAGCAATAACCTGCCCGTACAAAACATTTAGATCCTTGTACTCCTTGCCATCCTCTGCCGTCCATTCTATTAATTGGGGAACAATCAACTTAAGGTTATTTATCCCGTAGGTACTTGCTTTAATGGCATCGTCCCCTAAGTCTTCTGTTTGGGAACTGGGGTCTACCACATCTCCCACTTGCTGATGTCCAAATCGGTATAGAGGGTCTCCTGCATGTTTTAGGATCCAGCTATCCAATATTTCTTTCTCCTCGGTTTCGGACTTGTCCAAAATTGGACGGTATCCCCAATTGATAGCATACTTGTCATAAATACCGATTTGAGGCATTAGCGCTACTCCTTCATCCCCTGGTTGAGCTACGTAATTAAAACGGGCATAATCCATTATAGAAGGTGCAGTACCGTATTTCTGTGTAAAGGTAGCAGAACGTAAGGAGTCTACCGGATAGGCGGCACTACTCCCCATATTATGGGGAAGGCCTAAGGTGTGGCCCACTTCGTGAGAGGATACGAAGCGGATTAGACGACCCATTACTTCTTCTTTAAAAGCTACGCCCCTTGCATCCGGATTGATGGCTGCGGTCTGTACAAAAAACCAGTTTCTTAGCAAGGACATTACGTTGTGGTACCAATTAATATCGGACTCCAATATTTCCCCACTTCTTGGATCGCTAACTCGCGGACCGTTGGCATTGGGAATGGGAGAGGCTAAATAGCGTACTACCGAATACCTAACATCTTCTGGAGACCATTCCGGATCTTCCTCTATGGTAGGAGGATCTTTAGCAAGAATGGCATTTTTAAAACCCGCCGCCTCAAATGCTACTTGCCAGTCTTCAATTCCCTGCTTTATATAAGGGACCCAATGTTCCGGGGTTGCCCGGTCTACATAATAAACAATAGGCTTCTTGGGTTCTACCAATTCCCCACGTTTAAATTTTTCTATATCCTCCTCTTTTACCTCTAATCTCCAACGATCTAAATAGGTAACTCGCTTGCTTTCTTGTGCGTTGAGACCATAATCTATTTGGCTACTGGTAAACCAACCAACACGAGAGTCGAATGCCCGTCGTTTCATAGGTTCTTCTGGCAAGAGAATCATGGAGTTGTTAATCTCAATGGAAATAGAACCCAAGGTGGCATTGGAAGGGGGATTGCCCGCAGCGTATGTTTTTACATGTCTGGCCTCTATGTTCAAGGGAAAGCTTTTAAGGGACTCAATATAGCTTCTAGAGCCTTCTAGTCTAGATACTTTGTACCGGCTACGGTAAAATTCTGGCATTCCCAAGGCTTTTACATCTTCCTCAAATAAGTCGTTTACCTGAATAACGGTGGCCAATTTGGTAGAATCCTTCTTGTTGATCGCCTTAATATCGAATGCATACAAAACCGGCTCAAAATTAGAGTTTACTACTGCTTCGTGGATTGGGAGAGAGTCCGATGCCACTACATCATGACTAACTACGCGGAGCAAAACCTTTTTGTCTCGCTTCTCCCATCGGAGGACTTTGGTATTAATTTTTCCTCCCCCAAAACCAATGCCGCTTGCCGTTTTGGAAATCCTGCTCACCATGAGCATCTCCTTGGAAAATAAGCTGTCTGGAATTTCATAATAGTATTTGCTGTCCACTTTGTGCACGTCAAATAGACCTTTATCCGTAATGGCCTCCTTGGTAATTACTTTGTCGTATGGCTGAATATCCCCTTTTTTAGGTTTTTCCGCCTCACTGGCCTGTTCTGTTTTTTTGGATTTCCTTTTAAAAATTTGGGCTTCGGTAGATGTAATAAAGCCCAATAACAAAAATGCAAATAGCATTTTTTGAAGTCGATTTGTAATCATGATTGAGTTATATGTTATTTTGTAAATTCAATTCCTTCAAAGAACTGAATTAATTTTAGAATCCGGAAATGTAGCCGGGGTATTGATTTATTTTCAATGAATACCCTTGGTTGATGGGAATAATTTGATGGCTGATGTGGTTTGTATCGTAAAATGCATCGAATTCGTGTTTTTCGTGAGTATGTTACAGCGGTTTTCTTTGGGAAATGTCCTGAGGGATGATTTTTTTGAGGTTGGGGAGCTGCCATAAAAAAGACCTGGTTTCACAATTTAAGCAGTTTGTAATAAGTGTATGAGCTATCCATTCCTCTCATGATATTTTTGTAATTCACTTTGGTTTAACCGTATCCCTGCCAATGCACAATCTTTAATATACAATGGTGTCTGCAGCTATTTTGGGCAGTTGGTAGTTTCCATAATCTATACGGAGGTCGCTGGAAGTTGGTGGATTTTGGAACTCTGTTGGATCAACCTTGCTATTATAAAGGAAAACGGACTTTAACGCTTTAAAAGAGTTAAGGCTGGAAAGATGTTTGCCGCTAAAATTGGTATGAGTTAGGTGTAGTGTTTTTAAATAATCCAAAGATTGTAATTTGTCTATATTTTCCCCGGTTATCTGTGTATGGTTCAATTTTAAAACAGTGAGGTTGGGAAATTTAGTCAGTGACTCAAAAATAGCATCAGTAAGCTGGGTGTTACTTACATCTAGGTTTACCAATTGTTTGCTTAACGAACTTAGTAGTTTTAAATCAGCATCGATAAAATCTGGTTTATTGATGCAGGAAACACGGATCAGGTTACTAGACGCACTTATTGGTTCTATATGGAAGCCATAACTTCTTATCAACCTAATGGTATCTGTAGGAATGGCAGCTACCTCTAGTTCGGGATAATCGGTGGCTCTGTCCTTTGGGAAAAAGGCGGTAAACAAGGACTTGGGAAGCTTTAATTCGCCAATTGTTTTGTCAAAAGATGGTCCGGTTTCTATCCACGCCTTGATAACTTCAATTTCTTCCTTAGATAATTGTGACTTTTCCTTGGGAGGCATATGGTCCTCATGATCTATGGGCAAAACGAGTCGCGCATACAAAGGGCTGTTTTTTATATCGTGGCAATTTATTACCTCACCGTTCTCACCACCATTTAATATCCCTTCAGGATTATTCAGGTGTAAGTCTCCCTTACTTTTTTTGGGGTTGTGACAGCTTAGACATCGGTTGTTAAGGATGGGTTGTACCACTTGGGCGTATAAATCTGATTCTTCCCAAAGCGCTTCCTCCAGTCTGGGCAGTTCGTAGTTTTTAGGAGCGATGCCCAAGGCAGTTTTTATTGCTGTTGGTAAAGGTTCCACGAGGTAATCCGATCCGTGGGTAATGCTCCCCCCAAGATGACCGGTTATGGAGATTAGAAATAATAAGGAATAGGAGAAGAGACTAGTGGGTATGCGACTTAAAAACTCTACGGTAGTGGGTGCCTTAATGCGGTAATACATTAATCCAGAAAAAAGGGCAGTGGCGATTCCCGCCCACAAGTGAAACTTTATGGTGTTAAACCCGTAACCCTCATTAAGGTAAAGTAAGTATCCGCTAATACTAGCCACAATGGCTGCGATAAAACCCCATAAGAATACCTTGGCAATTACGGGTTTCAAGGTGCCTTGTTTGCGGTCTATCCATTGTAACAACAAACCCGTAATGATAAATCCAATAGGTAAGTGGACAACCATTGGGTGTAAACGCCCTATTAATTGTTGAATTACATCCATTATTTACCTCCTCAATTTTAGGCGTTCTTTTAAAGCTTTCATCATAGAAACGTTGGCTTCCCATTGGTCTGTCAATGGGATTTTGGAATAAGGGAGTGTGGGCATATAATCTGGGGGACCAAACTCAGTGGTTACTGTAAATATACCCTTGTTTTCTTTCCAGCTTGTTCTAATGATCTCCTCCCAGAGGTCTAAATGTCTTTCTACGGTAGGTGTCCATTCCGGCGCTTTTGGGTCGCTTATTTGTGGACCTTGGGGATGGCCTATACGAGCGTGAACGTGGTGCGACCTACTAATCACCGGTTTCAGCAACTCCTCTTTTCCCTCTAGCAGGGATTCGTGTACCACCATCCAATGACTAATATCCAAGGTAAGCTTTAAATTGGGTAATTGTGATAGGTACTTGCTGGTTTCAGGAAGGCTATAGCTAAACCGTCCCCTATGGGTCTCATGAACCACCGGAATGTTATATTTTTCGCTTATAGTGGTGGCAGCATTAATAAATGCACGATTTTCCTCGAAACTATAAAAATCACTTCCAGTATGAGAATTGACGAGGGTTGGATTCCATTTCATTAATTTTTCCAAACCAGTTTTATACTGTTCTAGGCTCTCTTTAAAGGGAAGACCTTTATTGGTGCCGTGTAAAAAAATCAGCTTAAGTTGGTGTTTGGCCAAGGCTGCTTTTAATTGGCCTTGATCAGCGTTGTTAGAGGGTAGCCAAGTTTCTATTCCATCATAGCCAGCTGCTTTTGCCTTTTCACAAAAGGCATCATAGGTTAACTTATTTCCCCAATCTGTTTGAAAAAACATTATTTTTTCTTGGGCCTGGGAGAGGGTTATTGTGCAAAGGAAAAGAACTACAAAAGTTTTAATGGGATTCATGGGTTGTTTTTTTGGTTGTTTATGCTAATATTTCATGGATCACCTGGCCTTCCACATCGGTAAGCCTAAATGGTCTCCCCTGGAATTCATAGGTGAACTGTTCGTGGTTAAAGCCCAAGAGGTGGAGTATGGTAGCATGTATATCGTGTACGGAAACCTGACCTTCCAAGGCAGAAAAACCAATTTCGTCCGTAAGGCCCCAACTGGCGCCCTTCTTTATACCCCCTCCGGCCATCCACATGGTAAAGGCGTCCCCATGATGGTCCCGTCCTTTATAGGCCATTTCTTGGCCTTCCCTATTTTCTAGCATCGGGGTCCGGCCAAATTCCCCACCCCATACCACGAGGGTTTCATCTAGCAAGCCCCTTTGTTTTAAATCTAATAGTAAGGCAGACATGGGGCGGTCTATTTCCGTGCACTTATTTCTTAAACCAAGATCAACGGCAGTATCGTGACCCGTTCCGTGGCTATCCCACCCCCAATCGAACAATTGAACAAAGCGAACTCCATCCTCTACCAGTTTCCTTGCCAATAGGCAGTTATTGGCAAAAGATTCCTTGCCGGGCTTTACGCCGTACATCTCTCTGATATGTTCTGGTTCGTTATTGATGTTCATAACCTCTGGAACGGCGGTCTGCATCCTGAACGCCATTTCATACTGATTAATTCTGGCCAATATTTCAGGGTCGGAATATTCATTGAATTCAGATTTGTTTATTTTATTGATGGCCGCTATGGTGCTCTTTTTTAAATTTCTGCTGATGCCTTTGGGGTCTTCTATATAAAGTACAGGATCTCCTTTAGAGCGGCATTGTACGCCTTGGTAAACGGATGGTAAAAATCCGCTTCCCCATACGCTTTTCCCTGCATCTGGGGTTTTTCCGCCTGAGGTCAGTACTACAAAACCTGGTAGATTTTGATTCTCCGATCCCAATCCGTAGGTTACCCAAGACCCTAAGCTTGGTCTCCCCAGTCGGGGTCCACCAGTATGCATAAAAAGCTGTGCCGGTCCATGATTAAACTGATCTGTGTTTACGGCTTTAAGGAAGGCCACTTCATCTACCACCTTGGAAAAGTGGGGCAGAAAGTTGGAAACCCAGTTTCCAGATTCTCCATGTCGTTTAAATTCTGCCTGTGGTCCCAACAGTTTTGGGGTGCCTCTAATAAAGGCAAATTTTTTCCCTTCCAATAGCGATTGTGGGGTTAGCTGCCCGTCCAGTTTGTGTAAGGTGGGTTTATAATCGAACATTTCCAGTTGTGACGGTGCCCCTGCCATATGTAGGTAGATTACAGACTTCACCTTGGCTGGAAAGGGGGGAGGCATAGAGGCTAAGGGATTGATGTCTCGTTCTGTAAGTGCTATCTTTTCTTTTTTGTCGCTACCCAAAAAGTGATTGCAGCCCAAAAACATAGATCCAAGTGCTAGTCCGCCCATTCCAGTGACACAGTCCTTTATAAAATGCCTGCGAGTATTCGCTCGAATTTCCCTATGGATCTTTTCTTTTATGAGTCGGTTTAAGTTATTCATCGCTAGGATTTTGTTAAAAATTCGTCCAAGTTCATTATGGTACTCGCCACCACGGTCAGTGCGGCAATATGGGGATCCCTTTCTGTTTGTTGGGGAATAAACTCCTTAATCTGCTCTGGATTTTCTTTAAATTCCATATACGAGCGTTGGTATAGGTCCTTTAATACTTCAAGTTTTTCCTGATCTATTTCTGCCAAGGTAGCTTTGGTATATCCACTACTTATTCCTGCAGCTACCTCTTTGGTCTTTTCCATGTATTTAGCTAGGTGATAGGAGGCTTCCTGATATACGGGATCATTTAGGGTAACCAAGGCTTGTAAAGGGGTGTTGGTAACTGTTCTCCTTACGGTGGACACCTCCCTGCTTCCCGCATCGAAGGTTAGGAAGGAAGGGTAGGGACTAGTTCTTTTTAAATAGGTGTATAACCCTCTTCGGTATTTGTCCTCTCCTTTGCTTTCTACCCATTGGCCTCCATTGTAAACTGTTTGCCACACGCCATCTGGTTGCGGGGGCATTACACTTGGGCCGTACATTTTTTTGCTTAATAGCCCAGATACCGCTAGGGCCTGATCTCTGATTTGCTCCGCACTAAGTCGCGTTCTAGGACCTCGGGCATAAAGCGTATTATGGGGGTCTATGCGGTGTAATTGGGCGTTGGTCTTGGAGCTTTGTCTATAGGTGCCAGAAAGCACTATATCTTTAATCAAGGCTTTAACGCTCCATTGATGTTCGTTCATGAATCTTAAGGCCAGCCAATCCAAGAGTTCGGGGTGGGAGGGCCAATCGGATTGGGAACCCATATCCTCCAGGGAGGCTACAATGCCTCTTCCGTATAGTTGGTGCCAAACCCGGTTTACAAGGGTACGTGCGGTAAGCGGATTTTCTTTGCTCACCAACCACTTGGATAGTCCCAATCTGTTTTTTGGCCAGGAATGGTCCCATGCATTAAGACTTTTTGGCGTTCCTGGTTCCACAGTATCTGTTTTCATCAGCCAATTGCCTCGCTCAAAAACTTGAGTGGTTCTTTTTTGAAAATCAGGTTTTTCGGCCATAATGGGCAGGGTAGGAACCTGTGCATTTATCAACTCCATAAAGGTGTTGTCAATTTGGGGGTGAGTCAACATATTTTCCGTATTTATTTCGGGAAGGAATGCCAACCAACTGATATAACTAGTGGGGGTTGTAGCGGGTATTTTATCGTTTTTGGCTGCTATAAAAAGATTTACCTTACCATCTACCTTTTTAAAAGGGAACTTTTGGATAATTCTACCTTTGGTTTTATTAATGGTGAACTGGGCTAATATTTCCCCTTCGGGATGGTCTCGGCGGATGGTTATTTCAGTACCATCCATACCAGCTGCGTATTTTAGGTAAATATAATTGGCGCCTTGAGTGTAAACCTCGTTTAGGTAGCAAGAACCGTTGGGGCGTAAAGCAAGCCATTTGGTATCGGCCAAATTCCCATTGGTATAATCTTGCGCTAAATGGGCGTGGTAGACAGGTTCTGTATAGGTTAGGAAATTGTTGTAGGAGGTAGCTGTCTCACTATCGTCATTTTTGGAGATCCATTCATAAATTCGATCTACCTCTTTTTTTTGATCTTCGTTGTAAAATCTAAGATTAGGCTCATCTTCGGAAGTATCTGCGTCGCTAGAGTTGTTGAAGAAGGCCATTAAATTATAATACTCTTGGTGTTTAAAGGGATCGTACGTATGGGAATGGCATTGAACACAACCAATAGTAGTGCTTTGCCATACTTCAAAAGTGGTGTTTACGCGATCTATTACGGCGGCAACCCTAAACTCCTCATCGTCCGTTCCCCCTTCGTCATTGCTCATGGTGTTTCTGTGGAAAGCCGTAGCTATCAATTGATCTTCCGAGGGGTTGGGCAGTAAGTCGCCGGCCAATTGTTCTATGGTAAACTGATCATAGGGCATATCTTTATTAAAGGCATCTATTACCCAGTCCCTATATCGCCACATAGTTCTACCCAAATCTTTTTCATAACCTTTGGTATCTGCATACCTAGCTTGGTCTAACCACCAACTGGTCCATTTTTCGCCATAGGCTGGGTTGGCCAGTAAGGTGTCTACATAGTGTTCGTAGGTGATTTTCCCCTCGCTAAAGTCGTTGAGCAACTGCGCATCTGGCGGCAGCCCGATGAGGTCTAAGGACAACCTTCTTGCAATTATCCTTGCGGATGCAGCTAAGCTAGGTTCCAAATTATGTTGTTCTAATTTTTTTAATATAAAATGATCTATAGGGCTCTTTATAAACCCTTTAGAGTCTTCACCAGTAATTCCTGCAGCTTGGGTGGTCATAGGAATCGCTACCTTACTGGGGAGGGTATAGGCCCAGTGTTTGCCCCACTTGGCACCCTGATTTACCCATTTGGTCAGTAAATCTATTTCTTCTTTGGATAACTTAGGCTTTAAATAGGGCATACGCAGTTCAGGATCGTCCTCATGTAATCGTTGAATCATAGGACTTTTGGCTGCATTTCCCGGTAGTATAGCTGGAGAACCAGATTCGGTGTTTGCAAAGGCCTCTTCTTCAAATAATAAGCTAAATCCTCCGTTTTTTTTAACTCCACCGTGGCAGGTAATACAATTTTTATTTAGGATGGGTTTTATCTGGGTACTGAAGTCAACGGGCTGTTCGGGTTGTATAAATTTCCATACAAGGATGCTAAGCAGGACAAATCCAATTATGGTAAGGAGTATATAACGTCCATTTTTCACGCTGCTCGTGTTTGTTGTTGTTTCCTAGGTTGCCCCCAAAAGGGCGTTTAATCAGCGCCTCAGTGTGGTAGCTTATGTGCAAGAGGCTGATTATGAGACTTGGGTATAACAATTATAAGGAAAAATGACCTTAAATACCAGCTGTAACTTATCGAATCTTGATACTATTTTGCGTTCATCCAATGAAAGGTTGTTTGCTGTGTTGTTGGAAAATGACCGCTTAGCCTGTGTTCCTTTGCCGTTTGTATGGGGTTTGATTGGACAGTTTTAGAGCCGGTGAAATTTGGGGGGGTCTCCCATCAATACTGTTCATGTTTATAGGTGTGGCTGAAAACCTCCTGCTATTAGTCCGGATGGGCAGATTTTCTGGACGAATACCGATACTGTGGGGTGATAAACTTTGGAGCGTGGTAATACAAAAAGGGCTGGAAAATTATTCCCAGCCCTTTTAATAAATATAAACATAAGTAAAGGTTCAACGCCATGAGCGTTGTTCTAATCCCTTAGGAAGTTACTTTGTTAAAACAACCATTTTTGTAGCTCCCTCAGTCGTAACCTTCACAAGTTCGTGCTTGGCGAGGGCCTTCATAGCTCGGTCCCATTTTTTACCACTCAATCCTGCCTGCTCCTTTAGTTCTTGTAAGGGCAAAGTTCCAGATGGTTTTAATAGGGATAAGATTCCCTTCTCTTCGTCGTTCAATTCTACTTCCTTCTTCTCTGGGCGCATTTGTGGGAAGAAAAGTACTTCCTGTATAGAACTGTTATTGGTCATTAGCATTACCAAACGATCTATACCAATACCTATACCACTGGTAGGGGGCATCCCGTATTCCAAAGCTCTAATAAAGTCTTGGTCTATAAACATAGCCTCATCATCCCCTTTTTCTGAGAGTTTAAGCTGCTCTTCAAATCGTTCGCGTTGGTCAATGGGATCGTTCAGCTCAGAGTAGGCATTTGCCAACTCCTTTCCGTTTACCATCAATTCAAATCGTTCAGTTAAGGCCTTGTTGCTGCGATGTTCCTTTGTTAATGGGCTCATTTCCTTTGGGTAATCGGTAATAAAAGTGGGCTGTATATAATGATGCTCACATTTTTCCCCAAAGATCTCATCAATCAGCTTTCCTACACCCATGGTTTCATCTACCTCTAGGTTTAATTTTTTGGCCACTTCCCTAAGTTCATTCTCGTCCATTCCAGCTACATCATAACCGGTATGGGTTTTAATAGCTTCAAGAATCGGAATTCTGGGGTAGGGGGCTTTAAATTCAATTTGGTGCTCTCCTACCGTAACCTTTGAGGTGCCATTAGAGTCTATAGCTACCTTTTCTAGTAGCGTCTCGGTCATATCCATCATCCAATTGTAATCCTTATACGCTACGTATAGTTCCATTACCGTAAATTCAGGATTATGGGTGCGGTCCATGCCTTCATTCCTAAAGTCTTTTGCAAACTCGTACACGCCATCAAATCCGCCCACGATTAATCTCTTAAGATATAATTCGTTAGCAATCCTTAAATATAAGGGGATGTTTAGGGCATTGTGGTGCGTTTTAAACGGACGGGCCGCGGCACCCCCTGGAATTGGTTGTAGAATTGGGGTTTCTACCTCCAGGTATCCTGCATCGTTGAAAAATTGACGAATGCTATTGGTGATCTTGGTACGCTTTATAAAGTTGTTCTTTACGCTAGGGTTAACTACCAAGTCTACATAACGTTGACGGTAGCGCAACTCTGGGTCGTTAAACTGGTCGTGTACGTTACCCTCTGCGTCTACTTTTGGAAGTGGTAAAGGACGTAGGGATTTGCTAAGTAGCGTGTAGTTCTTAACCATCACCGTTTTTTCTCCCACCTGGGTAGTGAATAGGGTTCCTTCTACCCCAATGATATCCCCAATATCCAATAGTTTTTTGTAGACCTCATTATATAAGGTTTTATCTTCCCCAGTACAAATCTCATCCCGGTTAAAATATACTTGTATACGGCCTTCGCTATCTTGCAATTCTGCGAAGGAGGCCTTTCCCTGTATTCTACGGGACATAAGCCTTCCGGAAATAACTACCTTCTTGCCTTCTTCATATTTTTCCTTTATGGTCCTGGACGTATTGTTTACAGGATAAAGTGCCGCGGGATAGGGGTCTATCCCTAGTTCACGTAACTTGCCAAGTTTTTCTCTTCTGATTACTTCTTGTTCCGAAAGTTGCATACAATAATGATTAAGGATGCAAATATAGCTACTCTGGCTTAATCTATCAATCCTGTAAATAGTATTGTTCCACGGCTGTTTGTATTTTTGTCAACTTACTGTAACAATAGGCCCCTAATTTCGTCCTATTGGTACATCAATCAAAAATCAAAAAGTAAATGGGATGCTTTAGAGTGCTGTTGGCCATCATATTCCCGCCCCTATCAGTTATTGATAAAGGTTGTGGGTCATTTATAATTGTTTTTCTTCTCACCTTATGTGGTTGGGTGCCTGGAGTGGTTGCGGCTTTGATCATACTTAACAATCCAAATTAGGACTTTATTTTTAAGTGGAGTTTGTATCTTTGCCTTATGAACAAAAGGATTCTCTTAGAAGATTTAGGCCATAAAGATTACAAGGAAACTTGGGACTATCAGGAAACACTTTTCCAATCTATTTTGGATTTGAAAATTAAGAACCGCAGGGAGGATGCAGGACTGGAAACTCCTAATCATTTTCTCTTTGTAGAGCACCCTCATGTCTATACGCTGGGGAAGAGTGGGAATATGGGCAATCTCTTGGTAGATGAGGCTCATTTGGCAGAAAAGCAAGCCAGTTTTTACAAGATCAACCGGGGTGGGGATATTACTTACCACGGTCCCGGACAGGTGGTGGGGTATCCAATCCTAGATCTCGATAATTTTTTCACTGATATCCATAAGTACCTGCGATTATTAGAGGATATGATTATCCTTACCCTTGCAGAGTATGGCATAAAGGGAGAGCGTTCTAAGGGGGAAACCGGAGTTTGGATCGATGCAGGGACGCCCTTTGCCCGAAAAATATGTGCCATGGGAGTGCGTGCAAGTCGTTGGGTGACCATGCACGGTTTTGCTTTAAATGTAAATACCGATTTAGGGTATTTCGATTTAATGATTCCCTGTGGTATTAAAGACAAGGCGGTGACCTCCCTAAACGTAGAATTGGGAGTTAAAGAGGTGGCTATGGATGAGGTGAAGGAAAAATTGTTAAAACATTTTTCCACGCTTTTTGAAGCGGAGTTTCAAGCGGTAAAGACTGAAGTTTCGCAATAAAAAAACCGAGTGCAAAACGACTCGGTTTCTATTAATGTTCCCTTCTGGGGTTATTTATTATACTTGGTAAGCTCCATATGGCTGGTTAAAGTCCCTTTCTTATTGTAGATTTCTTGTTTAACCATCCCTACATCCTCGGCAAGCCATAATTTAGTGCTCATATTTTGCTTTACTCCCATGGTCTCCGAAATGGTGTCTTCTGTAAGTAGGTAACATTCAAATGTTCCGGCAGGGGTGGTTACACTTTCTTTACTTACTACCTTCCTATTGATCTGATCTACCTTCATAGTCATATTCATCCCGGTCATCTTAATGTTTATGGTTACATTGGCATCGTCTAGATCTTGCCCCACACTAAGGTTGTTGGGGATATTTATATCGGTGCCGGTAATATCCATTTCCATTCCCATTTCGGTGTATTGTTCAATCATCTTGGAGGGTACTAGCGAATTGTAATCTATTTTTATTCCCTGCCCCGTACAGCTTATTTTAAAATCGGAAACCATGATTTCTTCCCCTTTATTATCGGTGAATTTCATGTTCATGGTAGCGGTGGTAGTGCCCCCTGAGTTGGTTACCTCTGTAATGGAATAATCTGTGGTTCCTTCCGGCTTGCCTTTTTTATTGCTCATGGTATATTGAAAGCTTACGCCTTCCTCCATGGGATAGAATTTACTGCAATTGTTCTGTGAAAAGCCTAAGGAGGCAATTAAGAAGGCTACTAATACGATGCAATTTCTTTTAATCATTGTGCTTAAGGTTTTAAGGTCAATATTCCAGGTTTATGCATAGGCCCTGTAACACAGGGCTGTAGCGGTTTTTTTATATTTTTATAAATTCTACTCTTCTATTTTTGGCTTTGCCAGCAGTAGTGCTGTTATCCCCAACTGGTTGGGCCTCCCCTTTTCCATCTGTTTGTAAGCGATTTTCCGATATCCCGAAATCGCTGCTCAGCGCATTTTTTACTGAAGCGGCTCTTTGTTTAGATAGTTCTAGGTTGGTGGCCTCACTACCATCGGCATCCGTATGGCCTACGATTTTAATATTGCTTTCAGATTCTTGTTGTAGGACATCAGCAATTTTTTTTAGGGTACCATAAGATTCAGGCTTAATTTTGTCTGACCCTGAATCAAATAAAATTCCTGTAGTGGAGAATTGCCCCTCTTTTAGAAGTTTGCTCCTTAGGTCTTCACCCCCTTCTGCCACCTTTACATTGGTGATGAAAACAAACTGCTCCTTGGTTTCGCTGGGCATATTACTTAAATGAAATTTGACGTATTTTACCAATCCAGGTTCAATAAATCGCGGAAGGTCTACCAGCTTGCGTTCGTTCATCCACATCCGAAATCGCTGCCCGTTAACCGAAATAGCCACATGTGCCAGTTGTAAAACGTCGTTTCGCACGTCTTTTTTCACATAATTTCGCAATGTATTTTGCCCATTGAAGTGATTGTTCACATATACCCCAGCATCAATATATTGAGCAAACGGAATACTAACTTCAGCATAATCAGCTCCCTGTTTCAGGCTATTGTTATCATCCAGTAATATTTTAAGACGGGCGGTGGAGCTTACCTTTTTATCTAATCCCGAGGTAATCATATCAAACTCCAAGGTAAAGTCAGAGGGCAGTATTTGGGGAATATCGGGTACGTAGGTGGTCCTGTCCGATAGTTTCATCCATTTTCCCGGACTATTGTTTAGGGTTACCACTTCCCCAGATCCATTGGTATTCCATTTAGCAGGAAAGTCACCAATATTATCCACCGAAAAATCGTCGTAGATTAGTACACGATCCCCAGCTACGAAGTCGTAGTTGGTGTAAAACTTTAAATCCTTGTTGCCAGCATCCATGTTGGTGGAGCTGGTAATGGTCCCTTCCTGATTGTTTGGATTGGGGGCGTTTGGCTCACCCCTTTCAGAAGGGGGATTAGATACAGGGCCCGGTCCCTTGCTTCCTGGCTCCAAAATACTGTCTAATGCTTGATCCGTTTTTTTACTTACCTCCCTGTCTACGCGCCTTTCAACGGTACGCTCGGCAGCCCTTTCGGCTCTTTTCCCCAATTTTTTTAAAATTTGACCATGACTAACATGGGAGAAGGAAAAGAGAAGCAAACCGCATAGCAAAGCCTTAGGGGTTATTTTTGTGAGTGTCATAACTAATTGATTTATAGATCCAAATATGTTTGTTTTGAAAAAACGTTTTCTTTTAAAATTAAGGAATAAGAATGATTTATGAGAATAGACTGTATGTAATGCATGTTTTATTGTATTATCTGCAATAAAATTAGAATGGTCCGTTTCCTATGGCATTTATAGGTAAGAATTGCCTTGCTCAATTTTTGAAGAGATCAAGATGAGGGTGGATTTTAGTGACTGCGGTAAGGATGTATCACGCAAAGAATGAGGGAGAGATAGGCTAAAAAGGGGATGTGCCTGCCAGTAAACACCAAGATTCTTAAGGTGGGTAAATTTTATTAGGTGCATAGAGGATTTTCAGAAAGGTGACCAATTTGTGAGTGCCTTGTAAATCGCTACTAGTAATAGGTTGCTTAATTATAAGCCTGGGATGCGGAGGCGTTTTCTCCAGAGCCCAGGCCCTAATTAATTAATTCTATATACAATAATGGAGTTTTCCTGGTCTTTGGAAACCAACTCTAGCTTATGGTCATTATTCATATCGCTGAGGTCTATCTGAGAGCTTCCGGATACGGGAAAGTTGGAAATGGGTTTGGCCTGACTGTCAAATAAATAGATCTTTTGATTTTGGATGTCGGTGACCGTGACATAGATCTTGTCGTTAAGATAAAATATTCTGGGTTTGGAGTATACCCCTAATTCCAGCGTTACCTTTTTTCCTCGTATCTGTAGTTCGTTGTCGTTCATTATAACGAGGGTTTTGCTAGTGGCATCCATCCCGTGATCTGGGAATAACCCTAGATTGGCTGTATTCACTTTTCCTTTTTCATCTATTTGATAGAGTCGGCCCTCCGTATCCGTCACGGTAAACTTCTTGTTATGAAGTTGTACCTCATTATCTGAAAAGGTGATTTTTTCTTTTACAGGGACTCTAGTTTGTCCTGTTCTAGAAAGGATTTTTAAATTGCCTCCCTCTTCTTTAAAAACCAGGTAGTCTTTTCTGCCAATCCGGAAGTGCTTGGCCCTTCCTAATATAGGACGGTCTGCCTTTTTATATTTAAAACCAGACACTATTTTTCCCTGCCTATTGTACATGAAAATTTTATCGCCCTGCGAAACTACAAAACGGTAATCCCTTCTGCCATCGTAATCAAAAACCGATAGAGGACCTAGGTTGCCGCCGCTATAGGAAAATGAAAAGGGTGCTACTTCGTTTCCGTTTCGGTCCAATATCAAAAATTGGTTGTCCGTGGTAAATGCTAATTGGAGTCGACCGTTTTTGTAGAGGTCTACCTGTTCTATACGACCCTGAATTCTACCAGAGAGCTGTTTTTTCCAAAGAATTTTACCCGCTGTAGAGATTAGGTATAAAGTATTCTCTTGGTCCTGTACTACAATTTCCTCTTTCTTGGTATAGTGGTTTTTTACAAATTGAGGGACGGTAGCTACCCCGCTTTCCAAGGTAAGTGTATATAAGGGCGTTGTTTTGTTCAAAGAGGTTTCGTGTGCAATCTTTTGAAATAAAATATGAGTGTGGTGAAAATGGTCTTCGGCAACCATTTGCGCTGCAAAAGAATACTCGGAAAGTTCTTTTGTATTAATTTCCTTGGCCAAGTTTTGGGTAAAATAACGGTTTAGGAAATATTCTACTCCTTTGGCGTTGGAAATAAAGAGAATAGAAGACTCATCTGCCAGCTGCTGCTGGGCCGTTTTGTAGGTAGCCGTCTTATTAAAAGTGCTGCTGTTCTTGTAATTGGCAATGATTGTTTTCAGCATTTCCGCAGAACGGGCAAAAACAAAGGCATTCTCCAAAATTGTGTAGTGGTTGGCATGGTAGCCCTTTACCAGGGGGTTAAAATAAGCATTGAGGAAATTATTCTTGGAGAGGGATACAATCTCATTTCCTTGATATTCTTCAGAACCGGTTTTTAAATTGTCTAAAAACTCGTGAATCTTCATGGAACCGCTGGTATGTAAAACGATGGAGAGGTCGCTATTTAAATAAATTAGACCGATTTCCTCAACGGCATCAAAGGTTTTGTCAATTTCAACAGACCTATCCAAATGCTTTTTCTGATTTTGGGCAAAGGCGGTATAGTTATCAAAGGTGAAGGATAAAATGGCGTCGGAGGCCATAGGAGCCATGTTTGGTGTTCTGTTTACAAGTGCGTGGGTGTTTCTAAATAGGTCGCTTATCTTAGGTAAAGAATCGTTAGCCGTATTTATTCCATTGAGTTTAACATGGTCTTTGTTGGAGTTGAAATCCAAAGATACCCATTCTGTAAAATTGGAAATATCCCACTGTGTTCCTTCGGCCAATACGCTGTTGAGAAGGGAGGTACTTTTCTTGGCATTAATAAAAATATTGGCACTGCTTTGGGTGTTTATTGCCTGATTTAATTTGTATAGTGAAGGATTAACCTCCAGATTATTTTTGTTGCGAAGTAGGTTCTCTAGCAACATCTTGGCCGAACTGATTATTATTTTGTCTTGAATTCTGGTTGCGTAGAAGGTATTCCCTTCCAAATTATGTTTCTCAATTGTCTTCCCTTCATAGGTAATGGTCTCTACCTTTTTATCGGTTATGTCCTCTACCATAAAAAGGTCTTCGGAATAATACGCAGCATATAAGACCTCAAAATTTTCTTTTCCCAGTTCAACAAAGGCCAGCATACTCTCCTTGTCGGTTTGTAGGTAATCCAAGGGTTTTACCTTTTCTACAATACTGGAATAAGGATGGGTAGAAGAGAAGGAGCTTAAAAGATGGTTCTTGTCCAATTTACTGGAGAAGGAAGATAGATCGTTTATCTTAATAATAACCGCACTGTTGTGGGGTATATAGGTTAATAAGGGGGAAGTAGTGCGAGACTTTTTGGCACATCCTAATAACAAGAAGATGGTTACAATCGCTAATTTAAATTTCATAGAAAGAACTTTACGTAAAAATAGAATTTTTAAATATCTCATTTTAGTCTTCCCGACTATAGTCGGAACGTTTTTCTGTGGTATTTTGTAATACCGTATTTCTTAATTGCCTCACGATGCTCTGCAGTGGGATACCCTTTGTTTTTCTTCCAGTTGTACATAGGATATTCCAAATGTATTTTTTCCATATACTGGTCTCTGGCGGTTTTAGCCAAAACCGATGCCGCTGCTATGCTCTGGTACTTGGCATCTCCTTTAACAATACAGGCATGAGGGATGTCTTTATAGGGAGTAAAACGGTTGCCATCTACAATAATAAATTCTAACGGCAATTGCAATTGATCCAGGGCGTGGTGCATGGCCAAGAACGAGGCGTTCAAAATATTAATATTATCAATCTCCTCTGGGAGAATATGTGCAATGCCAAAACTCAACGCATTGGTTTCTATATGGGGTCTTACCAAATCTCTTTTGGTTGCAGTAAGGAGTTTGGAGTCGTTAAGAATGGGGTTGGTATAATCGGGCGACAGTATTACTGCTGCTGCAGTTACCGGTCCAGCAAGGCAGCCTCTACCAGCTTCATCGGTGCCCGCTTCTCTAGAAGTAGTATAGTATGGTTGTAACATTTTGGGTTCTTTGCTAATTGTACACGTGTAAATTTGTCATCAAGCCCGTGGCTTTCCATTGTATATAGAAAGCAAAAGTATTTGTTTGTGGTAGGGCAAAAGGCCAAATATAAAAATTTATAAAAGGATTATTAGGTTTGCATAACTTGAAAGGGAGGAAATGAAGTATACTACTTAAAATCAATGGGTGTTATTGGCTGCTTTTCTATTAATGGATGAGGTTTTTGGAGCGAAAACCTCTCAAGAAACGGTTTGGGTCCTCTAAGCGGATGGGTCTCCTAAGGATTGCTGGGCAATTGGGGAGTGTTGGGTAGAAAGTGTTTTTAACTTAAGGAGGGAGCGATGTCCTGAAGGGTTTCAGTTGATTTTTTGCTTTTCCTCATGTTTATTGATGTGGAGATTGTTCTGTAGATTTCGATTGTGCAGGCCAAGGGTATTGACGGAGATAAGGCGTTGTTTGCCTGTTTTTTGAAGTTTAGCATTTCGTTAAGGACAAAAAAATTAACTTTGTCGGCGTAAGTCCACAGCATGAGATATATATTGACGCTTTTAGTAGTATTTATTAGTCAGGCCATTAGTGCTCAAGAAGATTCAATTCCTTCTCCTAGGAAAATGGGGGAGCCCCCTGTGGGCGTTCAACAAAGAATGCTGCCAGCAAAACGTACTCCTGGGACCCAAGTGCAGGAGATTACAATTAAGGATTATAAGATTATAGACTACCAAAGAGATACTACCTTTTTGGATACCACGATTTCCATACAGAAAGAATACAAATACAACTTTTTAAGAAGGGACGATTTTGAGCTAATGCCCTTCGCTAATGTTGGTCAGCCTTATAATAGGTTGGGGGCTAACTTAGAGGTGAACAATATCTACCCGGGATTGGGAGCCAGAGCCAAGCACTTTAATTATTTGGAGGCTAGGGAGGTAGATTATTATAATGTAGCTACCCCAATGACCGACCTGATGTTTAAAACTACCTTTGAACAGGGACAGTTGTTAGATGCATTACTAACCTTTAATACTTCAAAAAGACTTAACTTTTCATTGGGTTATAAGGGATTTAGATCGTTGGGAAAATATCAATTCAGTCAGGCCTCGTCCGGAAACTTTAAGGCCACTACCAATTATGTTACCCAAAACGGGCGCTATAGTTTAAGGGCTCATATTGCGACCCAAAACTTAGAAACCGAAGAGAATGGCGGGTTGGCCAATAAGGAATTGCAGTTTGAATCCAATGATCCCGATTTTGCTGATCGGTCTAGGTTAGATGTCTTGTTTTCCAATGCTAATAACCGACTTCATGGAAAGCGGTATTTCCTAGACCATGAATATGTGGTCTTTGGAAAACCATCCGAGTCGGGAAAAGCAAGGACTACTGCACTTACCATGGGGCATGAGTTTAATTATGAGTCCAAATATTACCAATACAAGCAAACTGCCAATAATCCATATTTTGGAGATGCCTTTCTGTCCGAGATAGGGGATAAAGTATATTTAAAGACCTACAATAATCAGCTGAGTGCCCGGTTTTCAAATAAAACGCTGGGAGCGCTTACAGGGCATGTGGACTTCTATCGGTACAATTACTATTTTAATACCGTTTTGCAGACGGATGACCAGTTGATTCAGAGTCAGTTGCAAGGGACTGAAGTTGCTGTGGGGGCAAAATATGTAAAAAAGATCGGTGGTTTTCAACTGAACGGGGCGCTAAAGTCTAACATTACTGGAGATCTTTCTGGGACCATCCTAGACGCCTTTGCCAGTTATCGTATCAATGAAAACCATGCGCTTAAGTTTTCTATTCACTCCTCCTCTAGGATGCCCAACTTTAACTTCTTGTTATACCAAAGTGATTACCGTAACTATAATTGGCAGCATACATCCGATTTTAAGAAGGTGGGTAATAATGGGTTTCAATTAGATCTAGATTCCAAAACCTGGGGTAATCTCAAGGCAAATTACACGAGCCTGAATAACTACACCTATTTTGCTGCCGACCCGTCAGAAACTGAGATAGAAGGTAGTGAGCAGGCCTTTATTAAGCCATTTCAGGAGTCTGGGAACGTAGATCTTTTTAAGGTGAATTATGAAAAGGAGTTTAAGTGGAAGGGATTTGCGCTGAATAATACAATTATGTATCAGAATGTAAACCAATCCAACCCCGTATTAAATCTGCCCGAGTTTGTAACGAGGAATACTTTGTACTATTCCAATTTTGGATTTAAAAAAGCATTGTATTTTCAGACGGGGGTTACCCTAAAGTATTTTACGGCCTATACCATGGACGCCTATAACCCGGTGCTGGGGGAATTCTATTCCCAAGATACGGAGAAGTTGGGAGGATTTCCAATGTTAGATTTCTTCATCAATGCCCGTATTCAACAGACCAGGGTATTCCTAAAGGCAGAGCACTTCAACTCCTTGTTTTCCGAAAACAAATTCTATGCGGCGCCAAACTATCCGTATAGGGATTTTGTGATTCGCTTTGGTTTGGTGTGGAACTTCTTCTCTTAAGTTTGGATTAGTTCATTTTCCTTTAGGGCGTTTCCCTCCTTCGTCGGGCCGTGCTCTCTGCAGTATCCCTAGCCTTGCTTCGGGGATGCCGCTGCAATCCCTGCCTAGCGGCGGGCATGCCTAACGCGGGACCGGTGGATGCGTCCCTTTGGTTTGGGCGCGGAAGTGGTCTTTTATAGGTAGTGTTCGTTTCCTGTATATAAGGAGTGTATTGCGTGGCAGGTCAACTCGATTTTGAAATTCGGCCGAAACCATGTAT
>NZ_VVIN01000258.1:0-429 GCF_008711145.1 Arenibacter lacus | reverse complement strand
GCCACCACGGACCGTTGTTATGTAGCGGGTAGTGGCGTTAGCCTTACCGCTACTGCCTCGGGAGGTGTTGGTCCTTATACCTATAGCCTTAACGGAGGCCCGGCACAGAACAACAATGTATTTAACAACTTGGCTCCTGGCTTCTATTCCGTAGAGGTATGGGATGCCTATGGTTGTACCGTTACTACCAATACGGTTGAAGTAGCACCACAACTGACGGCCACGGCCACCCTCACAAAGGAATTGGATTGTAGCGCAACTTCCCCGGATGCTGTGATAGACGTAACCATCAACGGCGGATATGCGGATTATAGTTATAGGGTGGATGATGGTACTGGGTATGGCGCACCTACAGCTTTGGCCGCGGGAGTGTCCAACTTTAGCTACCCCACCGCTACTGCTGGCACGTATCGTTTTGAGATTACGGAT
>NZ_VVIN01000257.1:0-433 GCF_008711145.1 Arenibacter lacus | reverse complement strand
CGTTAGAAGGTTATTTGCAATAAAAATTAGAGCAGCTTCGGGGCTTCCCTTTTTTTGCTGCCTACCCTATAGTTTGACCAATCAGTGCGTAAGTGGTACGTTTATCTGGGCAGCAAAAAATCTACGGTCTGTTAAGTTGTGGAAAGTGCTTTAGGGTTATTTGGGTATTGGAAATAGGAGCAACTTTTGCGCTATCCGCTTTTGCCGCCAGTACGGAATCGTTGCGCAATCGGTACGCAGGTCGACTTTTGGCTTGCCCTAATCCGCGAAAGCTTTTAATGAGGTAAAGTATAATTATGTCGGCCAGGTCTTGGCTGGATTGAATATGCGGCAAAAACTAAGAGGATTGTTCCATTGGCTTGTCCGTTTGGGTAAGGTGTGGGCTGCAAACAACCTCTAACAGGGGCTATAATTCAGTCTTGCATTCCTTAAA
>NZ_VVIN01000256.1:0-435 GCF_008711145.1 Arenibacter lacus | reverse complement strand
TAGTTATGCAATAAACTAAAAGGATTCCCAAGATTGCCGTATCTGCAACCAAGGGAATCCCTAAATTCATCTTTAAAATTGTTGGGCTTATAGCGCTGTCGCTGTATAAGTCACTGTTTGTGTATACGTACCTGCTGGCTTTCCTAAAATATCAGAGGAAGAAGATTTAGCCGCTGGAATCTCATAATTCAAATCAAGTGTCAATGCACTACCCAAAGGAGCATTATCGATTAACTTTTGATCGGAATTGGATAACTCGATAGTGTTCTGCGTACCTGCCATAGTTCCACCGGACACTGCTTTAATAGTTAGAACATTTACTGGAATATTGTTGGTGCCATCTGTAAAGAATTCTCCGTCCGCCTTTACTTTGATGTCAAAATTCTTTGTTGAAGTAACAATTAAACTATTCTCTATAGTGTAATCTTGTGAGGA
>NZ_VVIN01000255.1:0-439 GCF_008711145.1 Arenibacter lacus | reverse complement strand
TCAGTAGATCGTACTCGTAAGTTCCAGATCCGCCGCCGGCAGTGATCGTGATCACCCCATCGTTTGCAGTACAGCTTGGTTGTGCCGTAGCTTCTGCAGCGACCGACAAAGGAGGAAGGATAACAATACTGTCCGTGGCAGTACATCCGTTCTTGTCCCTAACGGTCACCGTATAGGTTCCCGGAGCAGATACCGTAAAGGTATTATTGGTCTGGTACCCATTCCCTATATTGTATTCCAATGTACCAACCCCCGTACCGCTTGCGGTGAAAGTATAGGAGTTTCCAGTAGAGTCACACTGATCCGCCGCATAGGCTGGTAAAGTAACCGTTGGCATGGGATCTTCATCGATAACCACATCTATTTTATGGTCACAATCTAGGGCATCCTTCACCCAAACATCCCAATTTAGGTTGGTTGCCGGATCTAGGATCGCACT
>NZ_VVIN01000254.1:0-446 GCF_008711145.1 Arenibacter lacus | reverse complement strand
CTACGACAGGAAAGGCAATCCCTCCCAGTTATCGACAATGGGCGTGCAATGGATCGTTCGGGAAGCTCGCAAACATAGCGGGATACAGAAAGGGATCACTCTCCATATCCTTCGGCACAGTTATGCCACGCATCTTTTGGAGATGGGGTTGGACATCATCAGTGTCAAAGACTTGCTGGGACACGCACATATACAAACAACCCTTACCTACCTTCATGTGGCACAACTGGGTAGACAAAAGCCGTTCAGTCCACTGGATCGGCTTTATAAGAGGTAGCCGTGAAACCTGTTTACGAGGTGGCACCATCACTCCGAAATAGCCACAAGCACAACTGGGTAGTTTATTGCAAACGTCCATTCTTAGGTCCGGCTCAAGTAGTGGAATATATTGGCCGCTATACCCATAAGATTGCCATTAGTAACCACCGAATAAAAAACCTAGACAT
>NZ_VVIN01000253.1:0-448 GCF_008711145.1 Arenibacter lacus | reverse complement strand
ATATTGAGATCGACTATAAAAAATATGAAGCAGATGCCGTTTGGGACGGACTAAAAGGATATATAACCAATACGGCTCTCTCAAATCAGGCTATATTGGACAATTACAATAATTTATGGCACATCGAAAAAGCTTTTCGAATGTCCAAGACCGATCTCCGCATCCGCCCGATCTATCATCGATTACGACACCGGATAGAAGCGCATATATGTATTTCTTTCACCGCTTACAGCATTTACAAAGAGCTGGAAAGGGTTTTGAAGATCGAGAAATCGGATCTGTCGCTAAACAAGGCAAGTGAAATTACGCACACTATATACCAACTATCTTATCGGTTACCCGACTCCGGAAGTGAAAAAACACAACTATTGAAAATGGATGAAGAGCAAGCCGAGCTATATCAAATTATCGCCAAATATTTTTAGGGTGTTGCATTGAGGAAAACAGG
>NZ_VVIN01000252.1:0-453 GCF_008711145.1 Arenibacter lacus | reverse complement strand
TTCGCGGATGGCCAGTATATTGCCTTGGTGGTCTGTAAGTACGGTGCCGCGGTCCGTCTGGTCCATGGTGACCACGTCTTCCTTCCTATCCAATCCCGGGTAGGCAATGGTATAGGTCTTATCCTTAAACGACCATCTGAAATCGGTGACAATAGTGAGTTGGTGGTTGTTGTAGGTATGGAAACGCCCTAAATACGCATCGTTAAAAATCCACTCCTCTTTTACGGTCTGCTTCGCATTCTTACCAGTGCTTGCAGTACTGAAATAGGACCAGATCCCAATAACCGGATCGTTGTTTTCTGCAATTCGAGTGCAATTGGCAGAAAGTAGGATGGCGAAAAGCGCCAAAAGGGAATATACTTTTTTCATACCGTAGGTTTTTGGTTAGGGAGCCCGTTGATTTAACGCAATACAGTGTAATTCTATTGTAAAAACTCGATGTACGGCGCTTTT
>NZ_VVIN01000251.1:0-453 GCF_008711145.1 Arenibacter lacus | reverse complement strand
TATAGCGCCATACATCGAGTTTCTACAATAGAAGGGAGGCTTTTGCGTTAGAAAAATGGTCTCCCCAACCGTAAAACCTACGAAATGAGAAAAGTATATTCCCTTTTGGCGCTAATCGGCATGCTACTTTCTGCCAATTGCACTCGCATTGCAGAAAACAACGATCCGGTTATAGGTATCTGGACCTACTTCAGCACGGCCAGTACGGACAAGAGCGCCAAGCAGACCGTAAAAGAGGAGTGGATTTTTAACGATGCGTATTTAGGGCGCTTCCATACCTATAATAATGGGGTGCGCACTATTACGACCGATTTTCAATGGTTCCATAAAGAGCAGGCCTACACCATCACCTACCCAGGATTAGACAGGAAGGAAGACATTGTAATCATGGGCAAAACGGACCGCGGCAACGTACTCACAGACCACCAAGGGAATATATTGGCCATCCGCGAG
>NZ_VVIN01000250.1:0-461 GCF_008711145.1 Arenibacter lacus | reverse complement strand
TTAAAAGTAATGAATTTTCTCTTTGGAATAAGATAAGACTGAATTATAGCCCTTGTTAGCGGGGTTTGCATTACAGGTCTTGCTCCAAGGGACAAGCCAATGGTAGGATGCGCGGGGATTTGCCGCATTTTCAATCGATCCCAAGCCCTAAAGGACACAAATAAAATTTGATCTTATATAGCATTTAGGCAGAAAATGGCAAGCCATAAGTCGACCTGCGTACCGATTGCGTAACGATTCCGTACTGGCGGCAAATGGATAAGCCGCGTAGGTTGCTTTTTTTTAAAATCCCAAACCCTTAAGAAATCCCGATCCCGAGAATGGCAAACCGTAGTTTTTTTTGCTGCTCTGATACCCGTACCACTTGCGTATTGATTGGTCAATTTATAGGGTAGGCAGCAAAAAAATGGGAAGCCCCGAAAGTTGCTCTTTTATTTTTTGCAAATAACCGCTAACGGCAG
>NZ_VVIN01000249.1:0-483 GCF_008711145.1 Arenibacter lacus | reverse complement strand
CGCTACGTACATGCCACCCTGAACCTCCCCCGTGGCGAACACCTGGACGATGACACCTTCTTGGCCTTGTCCAAAGCCTATATGGAATACATGGGCTATGGGGAGCAGCCGTTTATTGTGGTACGGCATCACGATACCGAGCACGAACACGTACACATCGTCTCCAGTACCATCAGGGAGGACTGCAGCCAGATCAACCTTTCCTTTGACTATAGGAGGAGCATGGCTGCCCAGAAATACCTGGAGAAAGAGTTTGGACTTTCCCCCTCCCCGGAAAAAAGAACGGTCCGAGAGCTTCCCAAACTAGAAACGCCCCAGCTTAATCCCCAAGATGGTAACGGGGTTCGATACTATATGCAGGACATCCTAAACAATACAATACAAAAGCATAAAGTGCGGAGCTTTGACGAACTTGCCAAACTTCTTAAAAAGCACCATATCCAACTGAAGGTGGTAGAGCGTTCGGGTAGGGTAGGGGTAGCA
>NZ_VVIN01000025.1:0-51806 GCF_008711145.1 Arenibacter lacus | reverse complement strand
TAATGTAAAACACTGATTATCTGTATTTTATGTTGGGTGTTGCAAAAAAGTGACGAAGACAGGAAAAAAGGCCCTAACCAACTGTCAGGACCTTTTGTTGTATATTTAATTGCTACTCAGCTTTTTTTTTTGACGTTCAACCCCTTCGGAAAGGGAAAAACAGATTGGCTTTTTAGCCCAATAGAAAGCTGGCGTACCATTAAGGACCTCCAGCCTGTTATTGTTTAACTGATTCCCATCAGCTCTACATCAAAAATAAGGGTAGCGTTAGGAGGAATTACCCCACCGGCTCCGGCACTTCCGTAAGCCAAGTTGGAAGGGATTACAAACCTTGCCTTATCACCTACCTTTAATAGTTGGATACCTTCATCCCAGCCTGGGATAACCTGTCCTACGCCCAATTGAAAGGTAATAGGTTCTTTTCTCTTATAGGAAGAATCAAAGACCTGACCGTTTAACAAAGCACCTTCATAATGCACTGAAACGTTCTCACCACTCTCTGGTTTTGCTCCATCGCCATTTTGAATAATCTTATATCTAAGTCCACTGTCAGTTTCCTCAAAACCGGCAGCTACCTTATCCATTTCAGCGGCCATTCGCTTTTTTTCCTCGGCCAATCTTTTTTCCCTAGAGCCTTCAAAAGTTCTAAAAGCCTCTACGGCGTTCCAATTTTCCGCATCGGCCCCTACTCGCTCTATGCTTAGCTTTTCTATCTTATCACCTTGTGCAATAGTATCAACTACCTCTTGTCCTTCTACAACGTGTCCAAAAACAGTATGCTTATTGTCTAACCAAGGGGTTGCAACATGCGTAATAAAAAATTGTGTTCCATTTGTTCCTGGTCCGGCATTTGCCATGGAAAGTACTCCTGGGCCATTATGGGTAAGCTCTGGATGAAACTCATCGTCAAACTTATATCCACCGTCGCCAGTTCCAGTACCTAGAGGACATCCTCCTTGGATCATAAAATCTGGAATTACCCTATGAAACTTTAATCCGTCATAGTAGGGTTTCCCTTGCGGTTTAACACTGTTTTCCAAGTTACCTTCTGCCAAAGCCACGAAGTTCCCTACGGTGCCAGGGGTTTTATCGTGGGTAAGTTTTACCAATATCTCTCCCTTAGAGGTATTGAATCTTGCATATATTCCGTCTTGCATATCGCTGTTTTTTGTGAGGAACAAAGGTAGTATTTTGTTTTGGAGTATAAAACAATTGCTTTTTTTCAAAAGCGACCGTATTTGAAGCAACAAAAAAGGGAGCTTAAAAAGCTCCCTTTATCATTCTAATCTTATGGTTTATTACCAAATTCGCACCCGCTCCTCTGGATCCAAATACATGGGATCACCAGGCTGAATATTGAAAGCTTCGTAAAAAGCATCTATATTTTGCAAGGGTTGGGTTGCCCTATACCTACCTGGGGAATGTGGATCAGTTCTCACTTGTGTCCGTAGGGCCTCATCTCTGGAAAGGGTTCTCCAGATAGTTGCCCAAGACATAAAGAAACGTTGTTCTGGGGTAAATCCGTCAATATTTTCTGGTCTCCCATTATTCTCAAAATATTGTTGAAGTCCGTCATAGGCAGCCAACACCCCGCCAAGGTCACCAATATTTTCTCCTAGGGTGAATTTTCCATTTATAAATACACTGTCTAACACTTCAATTTTATCATACTGATCTGCAAGGGCAGCACTGCGCTCGGTAAATCTGGCCAGATCCTCCTCTGTCCACCAGTTCACCAAATTTCCATTGGCATCAAATCTAGAACCGCTATCGTCAAAGGCATGCGAAATTTCATGGCCAATTACCGCTCCAATTCCTCCATAATTCACAGCCTCATCTGCCAAATAATCATAGAATGGGGGCTGTAGTATGGCAGCAGGAAAAACTATTTCGTTGTTTAAGGGGTGAAAGTAGGCGTTCACAGTCTGTGGAGACATCCCCCATTTAGTCTTGTCTACTGGCTCTCCAATTTCCGACATGTTCTTTTCCTTTCTCCATGTTTGCACTGCCATTACATTGTCAAAATAGCCGTTGTTTTCTGTGACCTTCATGTTAGAGTAATCTTCCCACTTGTCTGGATAACCAATCTTAACCGTAAATTTATCCAATTTCTCGATGGCTTTCTGCTTGGTTTCCTCGCCCATCCAATCTAACTTATTGATTCGCACTTGAAAAGCCGAAATAACATTGGCAATCATCGCTTCCGCTTTTTCCTTGGCTTCTGGGGGAAACATTTCATCTACATATAATTGTCCCAAGGCTTCACCAATAGATCCATTTACCATGGCCAATGCCCGCTCATCAGCAGGACGCTGCTCTTTATCCCCTCTTAGATAATTACTATAAAACCCCCAACTAGTATCCTCTATGTCTGTACTCAGCATAGAAGCCGCATTATTGAACGTGCTCCAACGCACCAAGGTCTTGATATCCTCCAGGGAGTTGCTTTGTAAAAACTGGTTAAGTTCCTTTGTGTATTTTGGCTGGGTCACAAGAAGGGTGTCTACTGGCTTGTTTATCCCCAAATCCGCTATAAATTTCTTAATATCCAAAGCGGGAATCAAAGCTTGGGTCTCTGCTATTGTTTTGGGATTGTTAAAGTTTCTAGCATCCCTGCTTTCCACCTTATCTAGGCGTGGCTTCGCCAGGGCAGTTTCCATGGCCAATATTTTCCTTGCGGAATTTTGGGCCGATGTTTCGTCATCCCCCAAAAACTGAAGCATTTTTACCATATAATTCACATACTCTTCGCGAATTTCCTTGGATTTAGCATCTTGATCCAAATAGTAATCACGATCTGGCAGCCCCAATCTGCTTGGAGAAAAATATGCAGCGTTCATGGTGCTGTTGTTTAGATCTGCTGATGCGTACAAGCTAATAAAAGGTGCGCTGGCTGCAGGATCTTTAACCAGTAAGGTTTGTAGTTCTAACATGTTCGCAGCCTTATCTATAGCATTTAAGGTAGGCTGAAGAGGGCTTATTCCCAATTGATTACGCGAGGTGGTATCCATTTTGGAATCGAATAAGAATAAGGCTTTTGCTTGATCTGTATCGGCTCCATATTTATTGCTTTCCTTAGCTCTGGCGATAATCCCTAATACATTTTCATCGGTCGACTTCCTAAGTACGCTAAAGCCACCCCAACTAGATCGGTCATCAGGAATTTGGGTTTCCTTCATCCAAGTCCCATTTACATAATCGTAGAAGTTTGTTCTAGGACTCACTGTAGTGTCCATATTTGCCAAGATAATACCTCTTGGCTCGGGGTCATTTTTGGGAGCGTTCTCCTTACAGGAGTTCATCACCGCAAGTCCCAGTAATGCAATTACAAATTTGTTTTTCATTGAGTTGTTTTTAAAGATCGATAAAATTAAGTAAAAAGCTGATACTAGAAATAAATGTGTTAATTGTTAGGACTTTCCAGCCCATAGGAATCAAATAAATAAACTAGACTCGCCATGGCAGCGGCTCCAAGTTCCAGTTCCCGTTTATTGATATGCTCAAAAGTATCATTGTCCGAATTGTGGTGATCAAAAATGCGGTGGGTATCGGGTTTTAAGCTGGCGAACACCATATCTCCATTATTTAACAGATTTATATCCAGTTTATTACTCCCTTCCTCAAAAAGATGAATCATATACGGCAGAAATAGCTGCTTCCAACCAAGCACTTGGTTAAAATTAGCCTGATTGGCCGCTAAGGAAAATCCCCTAGGCGAAAATCCGCCTGCAGTATTTTCCAAGGCCAAAATGTGGTTTTCCTTTTTCTGCACAGCATTTTTGGCATAGGCAGTGGTTCCGCCAAGTCCATCTTGTCCATTCATAAATAAAACCACCCGAACGGTCCGCTTTGGTCGGTACCCTGTAGCTTTTAATAAACGTAACACCTCCATACTCTGCACTACTCCTGCACCATTGAAATGGGAACCATCCCCTAGATCCCAGGAGTCCAATTGTCCGCCTACCATTACAATCTCATCAGGATATGTATTTCCCTTAATTTCACCAATTACATTATAGGATTTCACATCGAGCAATATTTTACAGTTTTGCCTAAAAGAGAATTGAATTTCGGGGTTCAATTTTAAAGAGGCACTCAGTAGCTCTGCACCATTGGTACTGATGGCCGCAGCCGGAATCCTTTTCTCCATAGGAGTATCTCCATAACTCATGGCAGCCGTATGTGGGTAGTCGTCCAATCGCAGATTTAACGACCTTACAATAACCCCAACGGCCCCATACTTGCCTGCTTCCACTGCACCGGAATAGTATTGATCCACGGCTTCCTTATAGGCTTCAAAAGTATCTATAATGGTAGGATCCATGGGTTTGTTGAAAAAAACAATCTTTCCTTGTATTTTGTCTTTCCCCATGGTTTTTAAGCCTTCTATACCATGTACCTCCACCACCTTGGCCTTTATTCCGCCCAATGGAGTAGCAACAGATCCTACCAAGGCTCTAACGGGCACATTGTTGGTAAATCCGGAACTACTCTCTAAATAGGCGAATTCTGGTAAACCCCTCACCCATTTCTGCACCGTGACCGGCTGCAGCCAAACTTTATCTAACCCCATGGAATCTAAGACAGATTTGGTATAGTTCACTGCTTTTTCCGCTTGTAGGGAGCCTGGGAGTCGCGCTCCAATTTGGTTGGATAGATAGTTGAGCCAAGTATATCCCTGGCCATTAGACAGTGCCTGGTGGTAAATGTCCCTAAGCTGTTCCTTGTCTTGTTGTTGCCGCGCCTGGATAGGCATACTAATTAACAGTACTGCTAACCAAAAATATTTCATTCGCTTTCCAATTGTTTTTTATAGATTTCTAAATTGGCCTTAATTTTATCGTCAAGTTCAGGCTCTTTAATTTCTTTATATTTTGTTAATTCTTCCAATAATATAGACGCTACAATTACCCTTGCCGCCTTCTTATTATCTGCAGGGATTATAAACCAAGGAGCATGCGGTTTAGAGGTTTTATTGATTGCTTCCTCATAACAAACTTGATACTTACCCCATAAAAGACGCTCCTTTAAATCTCCAGGGGAGAATTTCCAGTTTTTTCTTTTTAGTGCCAAGCGTCTTAATAGTCGCTGCCGTTGCTCTTCCTTGGATAAATGAAGAAAGAATTTAAAGATAATGGTTCCATTTTGGGCAAGATGTCGTTCAAAGTTATTGATTTGTTCAAAGCGTGTATCCCAAAACTCTTGATCTAGGTCCGACACCTTATCAATTCCCGGAATATTTTCATTTAGGATGTATTCTGGATGCACCCGTGTTACCAATACATTCTCGTAATGAGTACGATTAAATACGCCGAATTTTCCCTTGGCTGGCAAAGCTATATAATGACGCCAAAGGTAATCGTGTTTTAACTCTAGTGCGGTAGGTACTTTAAAACTATGTACTACTACCCCGCGTGCGTTGAAATCTTTAAACACTTCCCGGATTAAACTATCCTTCCCTGCGGTATCCATGCCTTGGATACAAATGAGTACACTGTATTTAGAATGGGCATATAGGGTATCCTGAAACGCCCCTAGCATTATTCTAATCTCCTTTAATGACTTTCGAAGTTTTTTATTGGAAGTTCCAAAATCATTATAGGTTGCAATGGATTCCAGGTCTATCTTCTCGGTTACCTTATAATTGGCAGATGTTATATTTTTCATATGTTGATGGTAATTAGTTTTACGACTGTACAACCACTTCGCCTAGTTCCATTCGTATATGCAACGGGTTTTCTGTCATACTCAATTCATAAACTATAGTTAGGTCCAGAAAAAAAGGAGTAGTTACAAGGGTAAAATATAAGAAATTATAGTGATGTACTCTTTATTCCTTGTTAACAAAACGATTACCCACCTTAAATGGTGGTTCTATTAAATCTTACAACCAGGTGAATTACCCAATAACCATTTTTTGGAAGCAGCTAACTTTCCAATCAGCATCTATATCCTCCCATTAACCTTTACATAATGGTAACTTATCTACAAAATCCCAATAAAGCATGAACAACACCCACCCAAATACTAATTATTTTACGAAACATACACCATAAAACACCCCTTATCGAATAAATAAGGCATTATATTGGGGTAAGACTATATTTATGGCGTTGTTTCCCCAGATATAACCAATAATAAACCTACGGTATGAAAACTCTTTTTCACCTACTTTGTGGATTAGTCGTCCTGGTTTTTGCTTCCTTCACCACCAGCAAACCATGTGACTATGCCGGGTCTAACATGGGCTACATCCTTACACAGACCAAAAAGGCTATATCTGCCGAAGACCATAAAATGACCAAATTCTTCACCTATAGGGCCCTGAATGCCCTAGAAAAATCCAAACCCAGTTTAGCTGAATGCGGTTGTGAACAAGGGACCCAATTAATTATTGAAGGCTTAGACAATCTTAAGAATGCTACTAAGGCAAGCACTCTTGCCAGTTCTAGAATCCTGTTAAATAAGGCACTGACTAATATAGAAGACGGAACAGAATCATTGGAGCAGCACGACACCCATAACTCGCAATTCAACAGTGACCTCTTAACTTTAAATACGTCCGAATCCATAGCGAATAACAAGGTATTAAAGAAATTGAACAATACGGAATTGCAGAAAAAGATAGACCAATCCTTGAAGCGCTTTAAGGCATCTTTAAATGAAGTGGTCCAATCTGTAGATTGCGAGATGGCCTACAATTATGCTAAGTCGGTCCAAAACCTTTCCGACAAAGAACTTGCGCTACCCAGTCTCAGTGAAGGAAAACGATATTACCATCTAAAAACCAGGGAAATAGTCACCCAAGCCCTGAAAGACCTTGGGGATTGTGCCAAGCTGGCACAGAGCTCAAAGAATCAGCCTGATGATTGATTTCCGCAGTCTAGCCCGCTAAGTTAAAGTGTCGCTTACACCCCCTACAATAGCGGTATAAAGACATTCTTTTTCATTCACCTACTGCCATGGGTCCTTGCTATTTACTGGCAAACATCTTTACATTTTCCTCGGTGACTTCTTTCCCACCTAGAATAATAAGTCTTTCCACTACATTTCGCAATTCACGGATGTTTCCAGTCCAATCGTAGCTTTGCAATAGCGAAATAGCTTTTTTAGAAAATGTTTTTTCCGCTGTCCCCTGTTCCTCTGCAATTTTTTTTGCGAAATGGGATATCAGTAAGGGGATGTCTTCCCGTCTTTCATTTAAGGATGGCACTTCTATAAGTATTACCGCCAACCGATGGTAAAGGTCTTCCCTGAATCTCTTTTCGGCAATTTCTTTTTTCAAATCTTTGTTGGTTGCGGCCACTACCCTTACGTCTACTTTTATATCCTTATCCGATCCTACTCTAGAAATTTTATTTTCCTGCAGTGCCCTCAGCACTTTTGCCTGTGCAGATAGGCTCATATCCCCAATTTCATCTAGGAAAATAGTTCCTTTTTGGGCGGCTTCAAATTTTCCGGCCCTATCTTTCACAGCAGAGGTAAAAGCGCCTTTAACATGACCGAATAGCTCACTCTCAATTAACTCTGACGGAATTGCAGCACAGTTAACCTCTATCATGGGAAAGGAACTGCGTTCACTTTTTTCATGGATCCAATGGGCCACCAGTTCTTTTCCGGTACCGTTGGCTCCGGTAATAAGTACCCTGGCGTCTGTGGGAGCAACTTTCTCTAGGATCTCTTTCACCTTTTCTATCTCCTTGCTCTCCCCGATCATTTCATAGTTCTTACTTACTTTTTTCTTAAGAATCTTATTCTCCACTACAAGTTCCTTACGGTCCAAGGCATTGCGCACCGTAGTCAGGAGGCGGTTTAAATCTGGTGGTTTGGAAATATAATCAAAAGCGCCCAAGCGCATCGTATTCACTGCGGTATCTAAATCGCCGTGACCCGAAATCATAATAAACGGAATTTCGGGCTTCAACTTTTTTGCAGTTTCCAATACTTCCACCCCATCTATTTTTGGCATTTTTATGTCGCAGAGCACAAGGTCGAACTCGCCCTTTTTAATGGCCTCTAGCCCTTGTTGCCCGTTTTCAGCCTCTTCTACCGTATACTTATCATTTTCCTCCGATAGAATTTTCACCAAAACCCTTCTAATAGCGGGTTCATCTTCAATAACCAAAATTTTTGCCATCGTTGTAATTTAAATTCCTATTCTAAAACCAGTCCTAAAATAAAAACTTGGCTCGTCATTCAAAGTAAAAATATCATTTCTTTCTTTATCCCTTAGCACACCATCCTGAAATAGGGTATGTCCAAAATAGCCATAAAGGAACATATTTTTTGCCAAGGTATATTGGTACCCCAAGGTTACCAAGGCTGCAGAACTGGAAATAGAGGAGCCTAGCCCAGAATCTGAACTGATCACCGAACTCTGGAGGTTTACATAATAACCATCTAAAATAAATTCTGTCTGCAACATATGGTTTTCACCTAAGTGATATTTCATTCCACTTTTTGGCGCCCCTACCACATAGGTCCAATTGGGATGAAACCGCTTTTCAAAATATATAACAGGTAGTGGTATCCTTAGGGCAACGGTAGAATTGTACGCTATTCCCAATACCAAGCGTGTTGGTTTGTCGGCCAAGGGCCTATCCATAATAGCCCCCACAGTTGCGTTTATAGAAACATCTCCCTTTTCCAACGGCTGTACAAGGGTAGAGGCGATACGAGGAGTAAGGACCCCCACAAAACGCCAATCTGATCGAAACTGATAGATATAGGCCATATTTATGTCCATCACATGAAAATTATTCAGAATTTGGTCGTTATAGGGCTCACCCCTCATTAAATCGAACGTAATCCTATTGTATTCCGCTCCCACAATAATATTATCTTCCTCTCCTACCTTTATGGGTAGGTTAGCTACGAGTTTTATTCTAGAAAGCTTGGCGTCCGCATTATTTCTGGGCATCAACATATACTCCAACCTAAATATATCTGGAGTCTGTGCCATTGCCATTTGGCTAATTATGCCCATTGCAAGGATAGCAACTATCCTTATCGATCTTTTATTCATTTTTGTAGTAGTGTAAAAAACTGGAAGAAATCTGGTGTCAATCCATTTTAGTATTTCAGCCATTTAAACAATTCCTTATAGGAAGGCTTTTTCCCGTACATAAGAATACCTACCCTATAAATTTTTGCGGCCACCCAAACAATGCCAATAAAGGTAACAATAAGCAAGGTAATGGACACCAATAACTCCCAAAGGGGAACTCCGCCTTCGCCAATGCCACCAGGAAGACGCATAAGCATCACAATGGGGGACGTAAGTGGAAATAAGGAAAACCCTACTGCGATAGGACCATGCGGATTATTAAATACGGAAAAGAACCCCACATAGATTGCCAGCATCAAGGGCATAATTATAGGAAATATAAACTGCTGTGTATCGGTCTCATTGTCTACCGCTGCCCCTATTGCAGCATATATGGAGCTATAGATTAAATACCCCAGGATAAAATAAATCATGAAAAAGGTGATCAGCAAAACCCATGGAATCCTAAGAAGCTCATTGGCGTACAATTGCATCGTAGTATCCGAATTGGCCATAGATGCTGCTCCACCTATGAGTCCGGGGGTATTTTCTGTTCCTCCGTTCAGCGCCGCAAGATCAATCCCAAAAATCAAGGTAAGAATTCCCAACAACAAGCTGGCAGAAATAATCCAAATTATAAACTGGGTGATACCCGCCAAGGAAGTTCCTATAATTTTACCCAACATCAATTGAAATGGCTTAACAGAAGATATAATAACCTCTACTATTCTACTCGTCTTCTCTTCGATGACGCTTCGCATTACAAACCCACCGTATATGATGATAAACATCATGATTAGGTATCCAAATCCTCCCCCGATAAAAGCTTTAATCTCATTGATTCCTTTTAGGTTTCGTTCTCCGGAAAAGGTGGCGGTATTAATTTCGAATTGCAGCTCCAATCGCTTAAAATCTGAGGCCGAAACCCCCAGTTCCTGTAGCCTTTCCATGCGCAGTCTATTTTCAAAAACCGACTCCAGACTAGCTACTACGGAAGATCCCGGAGCATCTTTGGTGAAAAACACGGCTTGCTCTGCTACCTGTTCTACGTCTGGATGATCTGGGAGGTATAATAGTCCGTACAAACCCATTTTAACAATAGAATCCTTTGCGGCCTCCAGTTCCACATTTCTAAAAGAAACATAGGAGGTATGGTCTGTACCTTGAAAGTCGTTGGAGAAATACCCACTTTCGTTCAATATCCCGATAACCCGTGTTTCATTGTCATTCACCTTGGCAAGATACACGATCAGGGCTACCATGGCTACCATAAGAATAGGACTCAAGAAGGTCATTACCACAAAGGATTTATTCCGCACCTTGGCCAAATATTCTCGTTTTATAATGAGTGCTAACTTACTCATGACACCTGTTGATTTTGGACTGTTCTTATAAATATATCATTTGCCGAAGGAATGGTTTCCGTAAAATTATTCACATTCGCCTTCCCAGAAACATGGGTTAAAAAGGCTCCTGTATCCCCCGAAGGCAGTTGTACGGTAAAATTTAATTGCTGCCCGTTATCCACATATTCAAAGGACAGTATCTGAAACTTCTCTTGAAGCTCTTCTAAGACCCCATTGGCATGCGGCACCCCCAAGCCTACCTGAAAAACATTGTTTTTATAGGCATTCTTTATATCGCTTAGCTTTCCATCCAACAATTTTTCCGATTTATGGATTAACGCGATATACTCGCACAGTTCCTCTACAGACTCCATCCGGTGGGTTGAGAATATAATAGAAGTACCATTTTCTTTTAGGCGTAGAATCTCATCTTTGATAAGGTTGGCATTAATAGGATCGAATCCACTGAAGGGCTCATCAAAAATAAGGAGTTTGGGTTGGTGAAGTACGGTAACTATAAATTGGATCTTTTGGGCCATCCCTTTGGAGAGCTCTTGTATTTTTTTGTTCCACCAATCCCCAATATCCAACCGCTTAAACCAATAGTCTAATTTAGCCTTAGCCTCTGTTTTGGACATTCCTTTCAATTGAGCCAAATAGAGGGCTTGTTCTCCCACCTTCATACTTTTATAAAGACCTCTTTCTTCTGGCAAATAACCAATCATGGCAATGTGTTTTGCCTCCAAGGGTTGGCCATCAAATAGTATGGTGCCTTGATCTGGATAGGTAATTTGATTGATTATTCGGATAAGGGTAGTCTTTCCTGCCCCATTGGGTCCCAATAAGCCATAGATGCTATTCCTAGGAATTTCCAATGATAGGTTGTTGAGTGCCAAATGATCACCATACCTTTTGGTAACCTTATCAGCGATCAAAATATTGTTCATTTTCACAATTTCCTCAAAGATATATAATTGCCACAGAAGAGGGTGGTAGGAAAATTATAAAATCTCTTTTCCCTGGTATTTTTTGGAACAATTAATACAGGGCGGGGTAAGATTAGCAGTGGCCAAAAAAAACAAAACCCACCCTTAACGAATCAAGGATGGGAAAAAAATTGCTATGAAAAAGAAGATATTGGTTACCCAACATCTTCTCAAATATACATTTTTATTTTAAATCCCCTTTAAGAAAACATATCCTTTACTTTTTCAAAAAAGGATTTATCCGATCTTGCAGGGTTAGGCACAAAATTCTCGTGTTCTTGCATACGCTCAAAAAACTCCCTTTGCTCCTTATTAAGTTCTTGGGGGGTCCACACATTTACGTGTACCAAAAGATCCCCACTTCCATAACCATTAAGGCTAGAAATACCTTTACCACGCAATCTTAGGATTTTACCTGACTGGATACCAGCCTCCAATTTTATCCTAACCTTACCGCCTACGGTATCTATTTCCTTAGAGGTACCTAATACCGCGTCCGAATAACTAATATACAGGTCGTAGTGTAGGTTATCCCCTTCCCTTTTTAGGGTTTCGTGCTCTTCTGTTTCAATAGCTACCAAAAGATCACCTGGGATACCATCCCCTGGGGCCTCGTTTCCTTTATTGGGAACTTTTAGCTGCATACCGTCCTCAACTCCCGCAGGAATATTGATACTTACGGTTTCCTCGGAAATTTTTAATCCGTGGGCATCCGCATCACTAGGTCGCTTATCGATGATTTGTCCGCTACCACCACAAGCGCTGCAGGTGGCTGCCGTTTGCATCCTTCCCAAAATAGTATTGGTAATTTTGGTTACCTGCCCTCTACCTCCACAGGTATCACAGGTTTTATAGGTTACCCCTTCGGCTTGGACTTTACGTTTTACTTTTACTGTTTTTTCTACGCCATTGGCAATTTCCTCTAAGGTAAGTTTAACTCGTATTCTTAAGTTGCTCCCCTTAACTCTTCTTTGGCCACCGCCTCCGAAACCGGAAAAACCGCTAAAGCCACCGCCGCCAAAAGCACCGCCGAAAATATCACCGAACTGACTGAAAATGTCGTCCATGTTCATTCCGCCGCCACCGAATCCGCCGCCGCCTTCAAAGGCTGCATGACCATATTGGTCGTAACGTGCCTTCTTATTAGGGTCACTGAGTACCTCATAAGCTTCGGCCGCTTTTTTAAACATATCCTCCGCCTTGGAATCCCCCGGATTCTTATCTGGGTGATACTTAATGGCTTTTTTACGATATGCTTTTTTTATTTCAGCTGCGCTGGCATTTTTTCCAATGCCTAAAATGTCATAATAATCCTCCTTCATACTCTATTTTTAGTTTCCTACGACCACTTTTGGATGACGAATGATTTTATCGCCCAATTGGTAACCCTTTTGGACCACGTCTATAATTTTTCCCTTTAATTTTTTCTCTGGGGCGGGTATTTGTGTTACAGCATCATGTATTTCAGCATCAAAAGCATCCCCTTCCTTCACCTCAACATTCAAAAGCCCTTTGCTCTTAAGTGTTTCCACCAATTTGTTATTGATGAGTTCTACACCTTTAAACATCGCTTCATCCCCAGATTTGGAAATTTCCGCCATGGCTCTGTCAAAATCGTCCAAAACCGGCAATAATGACAAAATCACCTCTTGTCCGGCCGTTTTAAACAATTCCATTCTTTCTTTGGAGGTACGTCTTTTATAGTTTTCGAACTCCGCAAACAAACGTAGAAACTTATCTTTTTCCTTGTCTAGGTCCTCCTGTAGCTTTTCTTCCAAACTAATCTCTTCCTTTAACTCCTCTTCCTTTAACTCCTCTTCCGAGGCAGTTTCCTGGGTAGCGGTTTCTTGATCTATATCCTTCTGACCCTCATTTTTTAGGATCTCATCCTCCATCTCTTCTGTTTTATTTTCCTTGCTCATTTAAAATACATTTAGATACTTCCGATTTCAATTGGCAAAAGTACTGCCAAATCTTTTAAAATGTCATATTGTCATATAAGTTTTCAAAAAAAACATCCGCACAATGCGGATGCAAACCTATCGTCTAATTTTATTGGAGCTATGAAACATATTCTTCCCGATAGGTAGAACCAGAACCACAATTTCGTTCCTTTTTATAAATCTCCCCCAAAGCGGTGCAGATATTGGTGTAGGTAAAATTAAATCCGGTATTTTCTATTTTTTTACTACTTACCCGCTGACTCGCAAAAAGCAAATAAGACATTTCCCCCAAAGCCAACTGCAGGGCTACTTTGGGTATATTGGGTAAGAACAACGGTTTTTCCAGTGCTTTGGCAATCTCTCTAGTAAGTTTGGCATTGCTCACAGGATTGGGCCCCACCCCATTATAAACACCGGTAAGCCCTAATTCCAATATATGAAGGAATATGCCTGCCAGGTCCTTTATATGAATCCAAGATTGCCACTGTTTTCCAGAACCGATCGGTGCCCCCAAATAATACTGTATAGGCTTTGCCATTTTAGGTAAGGCACCCCCTTTACCAGACAATACCAATCCGATCCTTACTTTGGCGACCCTGATATTAAATTTTTCAAACTTATCAACCTCCTGCTCCCATAAGCTTACCACCTCACCCAAAAAACTATCATCTACCGCTGTATCATCTTCTCTGTAGTAGTTAGACGGGGAGTCTGGATAGATCCCCATAGCAGATGCCGATACAATACTATCTATATCGTGATCTTTGAGTTTTTGGAGTGCCTCTGCCAAGGTTTTTAGGGCATCTAGCCTACTTGAGAGTATTTTTTTCTTATTGCTTTTTGTCCACCGTTGTGCGATACTTGCTCCTGCAAGATTCACTATGGCACTTACCCCCTCAAAGCAATTACTGTCTATTTCATTTTCGGCCGGATTCCAATAAAAACCTTTATAGCCCTCTTTAGAAACAATTTTTTCCCTGCTGGTAGTCAGGTAATTCACCGCAATACCCTGTTCCTTACACAACTCAGTAATTGCTGTACCCACCAAACCAGTAGCACCTGTAATTAAAATTCTCATAGCCTATTTCTAAACTTTGGGATAAAGGTATAGGTTTTTGGGCACGACGGGGGTCTATTTAGTGTAGGTTTAACAATCCAACCCCTTAATTCCTAAAGGTTTCCAATAAACAGAACCAATACTACCCTTCTTTTTTAGCGCGCAGCATCTCCCTTTTTCCTGGAGGACCAGGGAGTCTTTCCACGGCAAATCCCACTGAAAGCATGGCCCGCCTTACCGCGCCCTTCGCGGCATAGGTAACCAACACCCCATTAGGTTTTAAGGCCTTGAACATTATTTGAAAAATCTCTTCTGTCCACAGTTCTGGTTGCACCCTAGCCCCAAAGGCATCAAAATAGATTAAATCAAATTTTTCAGAATCGGTGATATCCTTAAAATCTGCCTGATGTTTTAAAAGGGCGAAGTTATCCCCAATCTTATCTGGAGTGCCCCAAGGAATTTGATGTATTTTTAAAAATTGAGGGTTGTACTCCTCAGCGTTCAAGGCGGCACTATAATCCAACTGCGCCAACTCTTCCTCCTTAACGGGATAGGCCTCTACCCCTGTATAATCTATTTTGAGACCGTACTTTTTCGCTTCCAAAAAGGTAATAAAGGCATTTAGTCCGGTGCCTAGACCAATTTCCAATATTGCCAGCTCCCGGTCTTTAAAGAGCGCGAGCCCATTCTTTATAAAAACATGATAGGCCTCTTGTATGGCCCCATGTGTAGAGTGATACTGCTCATTCCAGTCCTCTATTTGAATGGTTTTAGAACCATCTGCTGTTGTTATGATTTTTCTTTTCACCCTATTTTTTTAACAATACTCCATCTGCCTCAAAGGAAAAGGTTTTTTTGGGATCTACAATAGCCGCAATCTCCTCTTCCGTCTTACCACCATCCTCGGCAAAATGTCGTTGGTCTTCCACACCCATCTCCTCTACAAATGCCAAACCGTTCACTACCACTTCTTTACCAACAATGTCTTTGGGCATAAAAAAGCCATAATCCTTAAATTTTACCATCACCTCCTTTTCCTGTCCCAGTTGCAATTTCATCCAACAGCCTTTGGACTTGCACACCTCGGTTACCTTGGCTGTAAATCTGGTAGCCGTAGTGTCTGTCACCGCCATTTCCTGATATTTGGTCAACATTTCATTTGCATCATAGGCATCATTCCCATCCATGAGCGCCCCAAAGGCCTCAAAATTTTCTGTTTCTATGGTTGCTGTTTGCTCCTCAGCGGTTTTCTCCTGCTGTTTACATCCAAAAAAGACCGAAAAAACTATGATTAAAATGTTAAAATATTTCATTATCGTCAGTTTTTAAAACCTCATTACAAAATTGGTTATTTTTAGTTGATAAACGAAGCAACAAAGCTGTTTATTGTTTAATTTTATTCCTTTAAATAAAATTGCTATGCAAACTATTTCAGATACAATAACCGTAGAGAAAGTAAAAACTTCCAAGATTGAAAATGTAGATTTTAATAATTTGGAATTCGGGAAGGTGCTAACCGATCATATGATGGTATGCGATTTCAAAAATGGATCATGGGAAACCCCAAAAATTGTTCCTTACGGACCGATTAGCTTGGATCCCTCGGCCAAAATCTTTCATTATGGGCAATCTGTTTTTGAGGGTATGAAGGCCTACAAGGATTCCGATGGGAAGGTATGGTTGTTCCGACCTTTGGAAAATCAAAAACGAATCAATATTTCATCCAAGCGTCTTGCCATTCCAGAAATTCCAGAAGCGTACTTTATGGAGGGATTGAAAGCCCTTTTAAAAGTAGATCACCAATGGATTCCTACCGCAGAGGGCAGCTCCTTATATATTAGACCCTTTGTTTTTGCATCGGGCAAAGGATTCCATGCATCCCCAGCAGATGAATACAAGTTCATTATCGCTTGCGCCCCCGCTGGTTCTTATTTTGCTGGTAAGGTAAAAGTATTAATCGAGGAAAAGTATTCTAGATCCGCCAATGGCGGGGTTGGTTTTGCCAAGGCAGGTGGTAACTATGCCGGTCAATTTTACCCAACCCAACTAGCAGTAGATAAAGGTTATAACCAAGTAATTTGGACGGACGATAATACTCACGAGTATATAGAGGAGGCGGGTGCCATGAACATTTTCATCAGAATTAACGACACCTTGATTACGAGTCCGACTAGCGATCGAATCTTAGACGGAATCACAAGAAAAAGCCTTATTGAAATTGCCAAAGATGAAAATATTGAGGTAGCGGTTAGGCCAATTACGGTGAAGGAGGTTATAGAGGCATCCAAGAATGGAAGCTTAAAAGAAATGTTTGGAGCCGGTACTGCCGCGGTGATTTCCCCCATATCTACCTTTGGATACCAAGACCAAGACTACGATTTACCTAGCTTGGAGAACAGCTACGCTACTATTCTTAAGAAGAGAATAACGGATATCCAATACAACAAGGCGGAAGATAAATTTGGCTGGAGATACCCTGTTCAACTTTAACAGCTCTCCACCTCCCTGTTTCCCATAACAATGGAGGCTACGGACCCCTATAAAAGAAAAGAGCCACCCAGGACACATCCAATGGGTGGCTTTATTTTTTTGACTTAAACGTCTTGGAACCCCTATCTAGAATATCTTTCCCTCTAAAACTTGTGCTATATTGGGCTCCCTAAATTGAGGACCTTTCAACACTTTCCCATCTTCCCTATAAATTGGTTTACCATCCTCCCCTAGTTTACTCATATTACTTCTCTGAATTTCGTTAAACACTTCATCAATCTTATGCTGCATGCCATGCTCCAATATGGTTCCACATAAAATATATAGCATATCTCCCAAGGCATCTGCCACCTCTACCATATCTCCCTTATTGGCAGCTTCCAAATATTCCTTATTCTCCTCCTCCATAAGCTGGAAGCGAAGTTGATTTTTTTCCGGTCCCAAATCTGCCATAAGCGTATGGGAAACACCCAGTCCAAATTTTTTATGAAACAATTTTACCGCATTTAGTTTAGCTTGCATTAATTAGCGTTTTTTAGATTAGCTTTGCATAAAAATATGCATATGTTCAGTACAGGACAATTAATTTTTGCCGCCCTTTTTTTTATTTCATTCGTCATTATAATCGTTTACACCTATAAAAAAGACAAAGCCCTGCATCAAAAGTACTACAAAGGAGCTAAGTGGGTGGGACTTTTATTCTTAGTATTTGTGTTGATTCTTTTCATTATTAAGCATTACATAAAAAATTAACACTTCCCTTGCCACTCCCATAAAAGCAAAGTATCCTACTCTATTTCAATATTTTACAGCTACTATTACAATAAATCATTTAATTTTGCGTTATATAGCTAAATCTCAGTTCAATGGTCTTTTTCTTCGGTATATTTTCCTTTCTGGTCGTGATTAACGTGCTATTGTTTTTGGTAAGCTATAACCATGCCCCCAAGAAGAACGAAAAATCCACAAAAAGCATTGCTAAATCTACCCCGATAATTACTCCGCTAACTATGGATGTAAGCTACAAGAAGGCAGTATAAGCATTGTAACCCCACTCTTTCCATCTTCTTTTATATTCTCTACTACTTGGAAAAGTATGCTGATGAAAATACTTCTTTAGAGCTAATTGAACGTTTTTTTTGCATCTATCGACCTATCGGGTCCGTCTTTTTTTAGTTACTTTGACTGTCAATTAAAACAACATTCCGGATGAAACAACTATTACTTGTGTTCTTGGGAGGTGGCACTGGCAGCATCTTACGGTATCTCATCAGCAAAGCGTTAAATAACTCCATCCCCCACTTTTATCTAGGCACTTTCCTTGTTAATGTTTTAGGATGTTTAATCATAGGATTCGCCCTTGGCCTTTCTGCAAGGAATAATTTATTGAGTCCAAATCAGGCACTCCTACTCACCACTGGATTTTGCGGAGGCTTCACTACTTTTTCTACCTTCGCCCTGGAACAGCAAACCTTCCTGAAAAATGGCGACATACTCCACTTCATCATTTACACCCTTACCAGTATTGTATTGGGAATTGGGGCAGTAACCCTTGGTTTTTGGTTGTCTAAAAGCTATTAATAAGGTATAGTTAACCTCCCTTTCTAGGCAGTATCCAGTTTACATACGAAGTGAAATTTTATTACTCAGCCGCTTCCCTGCCTGTTTCGTTCGGACTGGCATAGCATTGTTATTGGCAGTTTTCGTCCTACCCACCCTGAGTTTGCCGTGAGAAAAGGAGAAAGACCAGCTACCTATACACTTCCTTTTAAAGCACCTCAACATCATAATAGCTGTTGATATTTAGTTGTTCTTATGCACTTGCTGGCCATTTATAGAATGGATACTTCTCAACGAATACCACAAAACCTTCCACATTCCTAAAGAAAACAACTCATTCTAAAAACATTCCCTCTTCAATCACTGCAATCCCTATCAAAAACTAATACACCTACACAAAATAACCCTACTTATTTTATCACACCCCTATTACAAGTGGGGGTCATTTTCATTATATCATAAAAATTCTCAAACATACCCCATTTAAATCAGGGGGTATTTCATTTTATTCTACTTTTAAAAAACAAAATCAAGATAATTATGAAGAAAATCGAAGCAATTATTCGGAAATCAAGGTTTGATGACGTAAAAAAAGCATTGCATCAGATCGAGGTCAATTTTTTCAGTTACTGGGATGTGACCGGAGTAGGAAACGAAAAACAGGGACATGTGTACCGAGGGATCTCCTATAGCACTACGGATATACAACGCAGGTATTTATCCATTGTGGTATCGGACGAATTTTTAGAGCGAACCATCCATACCATTTTAGAAACGGCTTATACCGGGAATGTAGGAGATGGAAAAGTATTTGTCTCGGAAATCCAAGAAGCCTATCGGATTAGGACCAAAGAGCGGGGACACGCAGGAATCAACTAAATAATTAAATAACCAAAAAATACAACTACAGGATGGACACAGGAATATTTACAGCAAACAATGTATGGATGATGATCTGTACGGCACTCGTATTTTTCATGCATTTAGGATTTTCACTACTGGAGATTGGGCTGACTAGACAAAAGAACACAATCAACATTTTATTTAAAAATATATTTATCATCTGCACCGGCCTGATTCTTTACTACTTTATAGGATTCAACCTGATGTACCCTGGCAGCTTCAATGGGTTTCTAGGCTTTTCGGGTTTTGGTTTAGACGCTCCCTTAATGAGCAATGGCAGTCTAGATCTAAGTTATAACGAAGGCTATACGTACTGGACAGACTTCCTCTTCCAAGGAATGTTTGCAGCCACAGCGGCTACCATTGTTTCTGGGGCAGTTGCCGAGCGGATAAAACTTGCACAATTTATGCTATTTACGGTACTCTATATCGCCTTTGTGTACCCCATAGTAGGTTCTTGGCAGTGGGGTGGTGGATTCTTATCTACTCTTGGCGGAGAGGAAGCCGGCTTTCATGATTTTGCGGGATCTACCTTAGTACATTCCGTTGGCGGATGGGCCGCATTAATGGCCATCTACTTATTGGGGCCTAGAATAGGAAAATTTGGAGAAGATGGTAAGCCTAACGCAATTCCTGGACATAATATTCCATTGGCTACAACAGGCGTTCTTATCCTATGGTTAGGCTGGTTTGGTTTTAATGGGGGCTCTGTATTGTCTGCAGACCCAAGCAGTACTTCCATAGTTTTGGTCACCACGTGTCTGGCTGGTGCCGCAGGTGGAATAGGTGCTTTTATCCTCTATTATATTCGCTATAAGAATTACGACCTCACCATGATGCTTAACGGAATTTTAGGGGGATTAGTAGGCATTACCGCTGGGGCAGACCTTATGTCGCCCTCCCAGGCTATCCTAATTGGTTTCGTTGCAGGATGCATTATTGTATTTGCAGTGGCTTTGGTAGACCGCCTAAGACTGGACGACCCAGTTGGAGCCGTTGCAGTTCATCTAATTTGCGGAATTTGGGGAACCCTAGCAGTTGGGTTAATGGGAGCCAAGGCGGGCTTCAACCAATTTTTCTATCAGCTTGCAGGCGTAGTCATCATTGGCTTGTTCTGCTCTGCCATGGCGTTTGTGATGCTGACTATCATAAAAAGAGTATGGGGCATAAGAGTTTCCAAGGTAGAGGAAATGGAAGGCTTGGACAGCCACGAACACGGCATGGATGCCTATGCAGATTTTAATCTAAACCGGCATTAACAGAAGATCTAAAAATAAAACGGAGCGTTTTGCAGAACGCTCCGTCAATAATCTTTCCATTTAAAACATCAATAAATTTAATCATCCGTCGCAGGATATAAACCATTGAATTATGAAAATAATTATCAAGACAAAGTACGTAAAACATTTGCTATTTTCCATAGCATCGCTCCTTTCCTTGCTTACATTTTCACAGGAAAAGGAAGCTGATTCCAAAAAATTCTCGCTTTCTGGAAGTGTGGATGCTTACTACCGAGTAAACCTAAACGGGGACAACGGATTTAACACCACTTCCAATCTCCCCCATGCCGCGCCTGGAAGCTCTTTTGCCAATTTGCCCGGTTTTTCCCTAGGAATGGCCAATGTGATAGCCACCTACGAAGGACAGAAAGTGGGCTTTGTTGGCGATTTGGTTTTTGGCCCTAGGGGCACGGATGCCATTTTTGCCTCTCCCCTCTACTCGGCCACTGGAAACATTGTAAACCAACTATACGTTTATTGGAAAGTACATGAATCTGTAAAATTAACTTTTGGAAATTTCAATACCTTTTTGGGGTATGAGGTAATTTCTCCCACCGGAAATTATCAATACAGTACTTCCTATCTATTTTCTTACGGTCCCTTCTCCCATACAGGTCTTAAGGTAGATTTTGCTCTTTCCTCAGATTTCACCCTAATGCTAGCGGTTATGAATCCCACTGATGCCACCGAATTAAACCCAACAGGAAAATATGCCTTTGGTGCCCAATTGGGGTATAAAGGACAATTTTTAAATATACTTACCGATGACGGGGCCTTTGAAATTGACTTCACAGGCGGATTTAACCTTACGGAGGAATTTTACCTGGGCGTAAACGCCGCCGTTTTTGAAAAGGACGACTTGGGCTTTGCAGGAGTAGCACTTTACCCTCAATACACCATTGATGAGCAATTCTCCCTAGGATTAAGAGGTGAATATTTCGCGGAAAGGGGTAATTATGGCGCCATAGGAACAGAAACAGCAGACTCCGATGTACTGGCAATGACCCTAACCGCTAACGTTAAGTTGGGAAATTTAACCCTTATACCAGAATTAAGACTGGACAGTTCTTCCGAGGCATCCTTTAACTTCTTGGATGAAGACTTATTACCTCAAAAAAGCCTATCCTCTTTTGTACTTGCAGCAGTCTATGCTTTTTAGACCAAAAAAGTAATAAGGGCCCATCGCATGGTTGATGGGCCCTTATTTTTCATCTTATTTATTAAAAGCTTTCACCCCAGCCCTAATATGCGTATCCAATCTATTTTGTTTAGGCACCAAGGGACAGGAATATTTAGCATTATAGGCACAGTAAGGATTATAGGCCTTATTGAAGTCTAATAGAATGGTATCTCCCTCCGGGATGGACAAGTCCAAGTACCTACCACCCTCATAGGTTTCCTCCCCATTGGTAAGGTCGGAAAATGGCAGGAAGAGATAATCCTTATAATTGGCTTGTTGAATTAGTTCTGTGTTTTGATAAACCTCCAACTCGTGCTCCTTACCATTTAGCTCAAAACTAATTTTTGCATATACCACCTCCTCGGTTTTATCACCGGTATTGGTAGGCATCAGGAACGGTAAGGCTTCGGGTGTCCTAGTGAATTTTGCCTTGACCTGGTAAGTGCTGTCCGGTGCAAAAAAGTCCAACCCCTCAAAATCCTTTCTAAAACGATCGGGCAAGGGGGATGTTTCTGGATTTCTAAAGGTCGCGTTCAGATTCTGCTGAAATCTAACGACATCTGCCCATTCTCCAGCATTGGCGATCAATTCATTTACAGCTTGCTCATCATGATATCTTTTGTTTTGTTTACATCCCAAAACCAATACCAACAAAATCAAACTAACTCTCCACATATCTCCGTTTTTCCTGCAAAAATACACAACTTTTCCGCTTAAATAAATCAGAACACCACTAAAACCTCTGCCCCTAGGGACTCAATAAAATTCTATAGTGTTAGGGCGACAAACAAAATCAACCTACAAGCTCAACTTATTGCTGCATTCATTTAGTAAGACTACTCCTCTATGACTTCGTAGCGGGCCTTTTTTAGATACTTCTCTACTATTTCATTGAATTCTGGCGTTATCCTCAATAAGGCTGTATTTTCCAACTCATACAATTTTTCCTTGTCCGTATAGCCATTCTTAAGCAGTTCTTCCAAATAAAATAAGGAAGTACCATAATCATCTATCTTGGCACTGTAAGAAATAATTTTCAGATAATAACTATACTCTTTGGGCTGCGTAATGGTCTTCAGCATCCATAATAAACTTAAGGCATCGTAGTCTACCTCTTTCTCTGACTCCAAAAGATCTATTTTATCTTCAATAAGCGCATTCACAAACCCTAGGAGTCGCTTCCCCATTTGCTGCTCTGCAAGGAGCTTACTTTTTTCATACTTTTTAAGCTCCTCCATTTGGTACATCCACCATCCAATATTCTTGAAGTTATAGGTAGCAATATCCTCTTCTAGGTAGTAATGGTAATCTTCCAAAATAAATGATTCTTTTAGCAACGCACTGTTTTCATTGCGTTTCATAGCCTTATACCCCTTATCTCTTCTCAGCTCTCTTTTTATTTCCTTTAAGGTATCTGTTTCCCTGAGGGGGCCAAAAGAAGCCTCCATTCCCTCCAAGTAGGCATAGGCCTCCAACAGTTTATTGGAATTTATAAGCGCATTTAGCTCGGCAAGATTCTGCGAATAGGTTTTATTGATGTAGAGACTATCTTTATCAGCATATCCTTTTTCCATTGCATACAAGGTCCACCGTTCCATTGCAGTTCTAAAATAGCTACTTTCTGGCCACTGGTGCCCCCCATCGAAGGCCATTAAAAGATTGGGGAATTTTAATTTATCGAACTTGGATTTGGTTGCCAACATATCTTGATAGGCAAAATCTTCCCTCCCAACAACCCCGATAAAATAAAAAGGCTGGTTAACTTTCATTACCTCCAAGCTTTGAAATACTGCGCCACTGGAAAGCACGCCCGATATTCCATTGATAAAAAGGGGCAATACACTAGCAAACTGGCCCCCTTGGGCAAATCCTCCTACATAGGTTCTATTTTTTTTGATAGGTAATAAATTGACTACCGTATTAAACAATCTCCCTGCAATCATAATGTTTTGCGAAGTAGATAGCGTATCACTCAGATTATCGGAGGCAGCCAAAATATAGCCTTGGTCTTCTGCGGCTACCCTAAACATACTTAAGGCCTGCTTTCCTTTTCCCTCCATATCAAAGACAAAGAGAATTGGCCAATTCTTTCCCAACTCAAAACTAGAGGGCAGATACAGGGAGAAAGTTTCAGAAATGGAATCCTTTACCGAAATGGAGTCCATTACCACCCCTTTTTTGAAAGTTATCTCTTGTGCATTGCCACCAATCACTGTTCCCAGGAACAGCAGTATAATTAATTTCCTCATAGACGAAACCTCATCAAATATCTAGCCAAATTATTAAATCCCACCCAACAGAACAACTATTGGGAGCACTCTAAACCACCTAATCGCACCTTTAGAAGCATACGCCTCCCTCATCCGATTATTAAAGAAAACAATAAAAACCATGGTATCAAAACCATACCACCTAGCTTTCTATAAAAAGCCAACATTTACCTTTAAAAGCATCTTGTTATTTCTATTCACTTTTAATAAGCCATACAAAAGCATATTCGTTGAATTTCATGCTTCATTTTCACCAAGGTATAAGTACTACCTTAAATATTGCGCAGAGCCCTAACCAAAAACTGAAAAGCAAGTTCTTCTAGTTTTCAACTCCTTTGATTGGAGCATTAGATACCACATCGGACAATACGATATGGGTTCTAGTTTCCCCGTATTGGATAAGCTTATCGATAAACATTTCCAAATGAAACTGATCCCTTAATACCACCATCATTATTATATTTTCATTTCCAGTAATTCGGTAACAGTTCACCACTTCTTCAAATGAATTTACGGCCTCTAAAAACGGTTTCAACTTCCCCATAAAGGCACGCAAGGTAATGATGGCCTTTAATTGATAACCAGCATGGGAATGGGAAACCACAGCCTTGTAGCCGGAGATGATTCCCACGTCTTCCATCTTCTTCACCCGCTCCCCTACTGCAGGGGCAGTGAGTCCCACTTTCCTACCTATATTCGCGAAAGATTCGCGGGCATTTTCCTGTAGGGATCTTAAAATCTTCCAATTAAGCCTGTCTATTTTTGCTTTCAAAATAAAATTGATTGATAATTTTTGCTTTCGATAGCTAATTTACGCTTTTACCATACAATCCAAAGTCCTTTTCAATTAATTCCACGTAACTTTATAATATAAAAGTTGTTGAATTTAAAATGACCTACAAAAATCTTAGTTCGTTGCCTATTTACCGTAAATCTCTGGACCTCTTACAGATGAGCAGGGAAATTGCGTCTTATGTTACCCATAACAAAGATTTGCTAAAGCTTTATCAATCCAACAGCTTACGCGACAATATTGCCGATTCCCTACTTACCGATTCCATTCTTATCCCGCAACAGATTGCAGCTGCCGAAAGGTCTGAATCCTATGCTGCGCGGATGAGAAGTGCCACCTTTATTAATATTATTATCAAAAACATCAATTCCTATTGTATAGGATTGGAAAAAGATGGGGTGAAGGAAAAGGAATACCTAAACCTGCTTCGAAAGGAGGTTAAAAGCTTTAGACGCTTGTACAAGGTATGGAGGCGCTCCATGCGTCGCCTATAAAAAGACCCTAGCCCCTTAGGCATGGTCTATAATGCTAGCTCAAGACTACATTATTTAGATACCCAGCAACCATTTACATATTTCGCCTGTACTGTCCGCCCACCTCAAAGAGGGCCTTGGTTATTTGCCCTAAGGAACAGTATTTGGTTACTTCCATTAGACATTCAAACATATTTTCGTTTTTAATGGCCGCCTGTTGCAAATGCTTCAATTGAGCATCTACCTTGTCTTGGTTCCTTTGATGCAAATTATTAAGGGTCTCTATCTGATTCTGCTTCTCTTCTTCCGTAGCTCTTATCACTTCTGCAGGTAAAATAGTGGGCGACCCTTGATCACTTAGGTAGGTATTTACCCCAATTATAGGAAACTCTCCACTGTGCTTTAGATACTCATAGTAAAGACTCTCTTCCTGGATTTTAGATCGTTGGTACATGGTCTCCATGGCACCCAGCACCCCGCCCCGTTCGGTTATTCGATCGAACTCCATTAACACGGCTGCCTCTACCAAATCTGTTAATTCCTCAATTATAAAAGAACCTTGCAGCGGGTTTTCGTTTTTGGCTAGTCCCAATTCTTTATTAATAATCAACTGAATAGCCATAGCCCTACGCACCGACTCCTCTGTTGGAGTCGTTATTGCCTCGTCATAGGCATTGGTATGCAGCGAATTACAATTATCGTAGATAGCGTATAAGGCCTGTAAGGTGGTCCTTATATCGTTAAAATCAATTTCTTGGGCGTGCAGGCTCCTACCTGAAGTTTGTATATGGTACTTTAACATCTGCGCTCGGGGTCCTGCCCCGTATTTCCTCTTCATAGCCTTGGACCAAATTTTCCTTGCCACCCTACCTATTACCGCATACTCGGGATCTATTCCATTGGAAAAGAAAAAGGAAAGGTTGGGTCCAAATTTATCAATATCCATTCCCCTACTTAAATAGTATTCCACATAGGTAAAGCCGTTGGCCAGCGTAAAAGCCAGCTGGGTGATAGGGTTGGCCCCTGCCTCGGCAATATGGTAACCAGAAATGGATACCGAATAAAAATTGCGGACTTTATTTTTGATAAAGTATTCCTGTACATCCCCCATCAATCTAAGGGCGAACTCCGTGGAGAATATGCAGGTATTCTGCGCTTGATCTTCCTTTAAAATATCGGCCTGCACCGTACCTCTTACCTGGCGTATGGTCTTGCTCTTTATTTCACGATACACTTCTTCTGGCAAAACTTGATCCCCAGTAACCCCTAATAACATGAGTCCCAAACCGTTGTTGCCCTTGGGCAGCTTACCGTGGTATTTAGGCCTTAAATTTTCCTTTCCACTAAAGAGGGAGGCAATTTTTTTCTCTACCTCATCTTCAAGTCCGTTCTCCTTGATATATTTCTCACAATTTTGATCGATGGCCGCATTCATAAAATACCCCAATAACATGGGCGCCGGCCCATTGATGGTCATACTTACCGAAGTCATAGCATCGCTTAAGTCGAATCCTGAATACAACTTCTTAGCATCGTCCAAGCAACATACGGAAACCCCGGCATTCCCGATCTTACCGTAAATATCGGGTCGTTTATCCGGGTCGTTACCGTAGAGTGTTACCGAATCGAAGGCAGTAGACAACCTTTTTGCGGGAAGACCAAGACTCACATAATGAAACCTCCTATTGGTCCGCTCCGGACCGCCTTCCCCTGCAAACATCCTTGTTGGATCTTCACCAGCGCGTTTAAAAGGATACAATCCGGCCGTATAGGGGAACTTTCCAGGTACATTTTCTTGCAGCATCCAAAGTAGGAGGTCTCCCCATGCTTTGTATTTGGGAAGTGCTATTTTCGGAATTTCGGACTGTGAAAGGGAGGTGGTATGGGTGGCCATTTTAATTTCCTTTCCCCTCACCGTAAAAACATACTCCGGGTTTCTGTACAAACTTACCGTATGCTCCCAATTTAGAATCAATTTCCAATGCTGAGGGTCTAAGAGTGTCTTTAATGATTGAAATTGATCTATCAACAATTGGATCAGTTGCTTTTTCCCTTCATCCTCAACCAAAGGGAGTAACTTTTCTACATCAATCCCCGCCTCTGAAAGCAGTATGGAAGTATTTCTTAGGGCTTTGCTCCCCAAAACAGAAACCATTGCTGTATATACACCATATAGTTGTTGCGCCAGTTCTGATTGAGCTTTGGCATTACGATCGTACTCCCTATTGTTATCTGCAATTTCGGATAGGTATCTAGTTCTGGAAGGAGGGATCACTAACAGCCTCTCCTTGTTCCCTTCCGCATGCACAAAGTTAGATTGCAAGTTAGATTCCGTTTTCTCTTTAATACGCTTCATAATAGAACCGTACAGGTTGTTCATACCAGGATCGTTAAATTGTGAGGCGATGGTACCAAACACAGGAAGTTCTTCCTGGTTTGCCTCCCACAGGCCATGGTTACGTACAAATTGTTTCCTTACATCTCGGATAGCATCTAAGGCGCCTCTTTTATCGAACTTATTGATAGCCACTAGATCCGCAAAATCTAGCATATCGATTTTCTCCAATTGAGTAGCGGCTCCAAACTCGGGCGTCATCACATAGAGAGACACATCACTGTGCTCTACAATAGCGGTATCGGATTGCCCAATTCCTGAGGTTTCCAAGATAATCAGGTCGAACCCAGCACCTTTAAGCACCCTTACCACTTCATCTATATGTTTGGAAAGTGATCGATTAGATTGCCTTGTGGCAAGGGAGCGCATATATACCCTAGCATCGTTAATGGCATTCATACGGATACGATCTCCCAGCAGGGCACCTCCTGTTTTTCTTTTAGAGGGGTCTACTGAAATTATCCCAACAGTCCGCTCCTTAAAATCCATTAGAAATCTTCTGACAAGCTCATCTACCAAACTAGATTTTCCTGCCCCACCTGTACCAGTAACTCCCAACACTGGTACCTGTTTGCCATCCCCTTTTAAAATTGGGGCATACTTTTGAAAATCGGCATTTCTATTTTCAGCCAAACTAATTAACCTAGCAATAGTGGGCACATGCTTTTCCCGCAACAAATCTTTTACTTCTTCGGGATCCTCTGGCTTTAGCCCTGGCGTGGGGAAGTCGCTTTGCTCCACCAAATCATCAATCATTCCCTGGAGTCCCATAGTCCGACCATCATCTGGGGCATAAATCCTTGTTATGCCGTAATCCATCAACTCCTTTATTTCTTGGGGAAGGATAACGCCACCACCACCGCCAAAAATTTTTATATGCGCTGCCCCACGCTCCACCAATAGGTCGCGCATAAACATAAAGTATTCGTTATGACCACCTTGATAGGAAGTAATAGCAATGGCATTCACATCTTCTTGTATGGCACAATCTACCACCTCGGAAACACTTCTATCATGCCCTAGATGAATTACCTCAACTCCTGTGGCTTGCATAATTCTCCGCATCATATTAATGGCAGCATCATGACCATCAAACAAGGAGGCCGCCGTTACAATACGCACATTATTAACAGGTTTATAGGAAGGCTTTTTTTTCATTTTCAATCTATTTTACACACTACGAGCTAACAAACACCCATTTCCGTATATCTGGGCTGTAGTATTACTAATAACCAAACAGCTTCAACCCGGTATTAATCCATTCGCAAAACACAGGTATCTATTCCATCGCAATTTAATGAATTCGCAATAATAAAGACCCTAAAGCTACAATATTATAAAAACTGCCGTTACTGGACATTTTTCGGTCTCAAAATCCTAATTTTACTATTTTTAAAACCATACCACTTGAAAACAACCATTCTTATTCATTGTCCCGACCAGGCGGGAATTATCAGCAAGGTTACTGGTTTCATCTACAAGAACGGGGGAAACATTATTTACATAGATCAACATGTAGATAAAGAAGCCGGCGTCTTTTTCATGAGACTGGAAAGCGATTTTGAAAAGAACATTCCAGTAGTTCAGAGCTTAAAGCAACGCTTTGAGGAAGAATTGGCGCTCCCCTATCAAATGGAATGGAGCCTCCACTTGGGATCTACCAAGCCAAAAATGGCGCTCTATGTTTCCAAATACAATCACTGCCTTTACGACCTATTGAGCAGGTTTCACTCCGGGGAACTAGCAGTTGAGATTCCCTTTATAATGAGCAATCATCCAGATCTGGCCCATATTGCCCAGCAATTTGACATACCCTATCACCACATTCCCCATATAAAGGAAGACAAAAAAGCTTCGGAAGAGGCACAATTGGAACTTTTAGATAAATACAAGGTAGATTTTATAGTGCTTGCACGTTATATGCAAATTATCACCCCCAGAATTATAGACCAGTTCCCAAACAAAATCATCAACATCCATCATTCCTTCCTACCTGCCTTTGCTGGAGCCAAACCTTATCATGCCGCATTCCAAAGAGGGGTGAAAATTATAGGTGCCACCAGTCACTATGTTACGGAAGAGTTGGATGCCGGACCTATTATAGAGCAGGATGTTACCCGAGTAACCCATGCACATAGCATAAAAGACTTTATCTCCAAAGGTAGGGACCTGGAAAAAATTGTACTCTCTAGGGCCGTTAAACTTCATGTAGACAGAAAAACCATGGTATACAACAATAAAACAGTGATTTTCTCCTAGGGCGTATTCAATGGCCACCTAAAAATCCTTTTAATACCTTACGCATACAGGACCATTTACCTATACTGGGAACAATAACGATAACGAAACAACCATAAACAATGAAGAAAATAATCCTATTTATAGTCCTATGCCAGTTTTTAGGATGTGCGGAATTACAACAGGTAGTAAACCAGATACCCCAAGGGGGCGGTACGCTAGGAAATAACGAAATTGCCCTTGGACTCCGAGAGGCTTTGGATATGGGCATCCAAAAACAGGTTGGCAAACTCACGCAACAAGATGGTTTCTACCAAAATGAATTGGTTAAAATACTATTGCCTGAAGAATTACAAAAGGTAGACAAAACCCTAAGGGATATTGGACTCTCCAATTTAGCAGACGAAGGATTAAAGATCCTAAACAGGGCAGCTGAGGATGCTGTTAAGGAAGCTACTCCAATCTTTGTAGATGCGGTGAAAGGGATCACCTTCACAGATGCCAAACAAATATTGATGGGACCGGACAACGCAGCCACCCAATACCTTGAGCAGACTACACAAACCCAACTCTACGATGCATTTCACCCAGTAATAGAACAATCCTTCACTAAGGTAGGTGCAGACCAGATATGGAACAACTTAATTAACCGGTACAACTCCCTTCCCTTTACCAATTCCGTAAATCCAGACCTAACAGATTACGTGACCCAAGAAGCACTACAAGGCGTATATACCATGATTGCGGTTGAAGAGCAACAAATTAGAAACCAAGTTTCTTCAAGAACCACCGCATTGCTTAAGCGGGTTTTTGCCTTACAGGATCAATAGGCTAAGGGAATATCCATATTGCCGGAGGTGGGATATAAAACCACTCCGGCACACTTAATTCTAGTAAAAAAGGATCGCTATAGCCTGTCTAGACAGCTTTTCGCACCTTTGATAATTAGGGCTTCTGGTCCTACCTACTCTTACAATAGCCACTTCAGGCATTCTTTATGCCCTGTCCAGATTTACAAAATACTTATCCCATACAACCCTCACCATCATGCTTTTAACATTCAACTAACAGCAATGAAATTGCCCAAAGCGACATCAAATTAACTTTTTATTGGGAGAATTTGGGGCATTATTAATTAATTTAAAAAGGACTAATTCATCAATCACACCTTCCATTACTATGCAATCGCTATGGGTCATACCAATTATGCTACTATTTTCCATTTCCTTCAATTACCCTACCCAAACCATAGTTACGAGCAACGCCAACCAAGCTGATTTGGAAATATCTCCCCTTCAATTTCAAGCTACCATCCCCCCTTCTATACCCTTATCCCAAAATGTCACCTACTCCCCCTTACATCAACTAGGCGCTTGTCCCCATTTGAGAAGGAACCTATTTAGGACAACCAACCAACCAAAGTTAGTCTTGATGTCTGCTCTTACCATATGGGTTATCAGTTATATTCATATTTCCCCCTTCCCAGCTTCCCTATATAATTCCTTTAAAATCCCGGATACTCAACTAGACTCCACCTCCCCTTCTATCACTATACCCGCTATAGAAGTAACCCTTTTCTCATTTATCTACTTATTTATTGCGCTAATCGGTTTTTTTGTTGCTATCATAATAAATTTCAATCCAACGATCAATACTATTGCAAAGGCACTAATCAGCAGTTTTATATTTATCCATTCCTTTTTTATTTTCCATATCTTCTTCAGCTTAACTAATTTCCAGTATCATTTTCCCAACTCTTATAGAATGTCTACCATATTTTCCTTCCTATATGGTCCGCTGTTATATTTCTATTTTAAAAGGATTACCCAAGATTACAAGTTTAAGGCTTGGGACTTGTTGCATTTATTACCCAGCCTTGTATTGGCGTTTTACCTGGTTCCCATATACTTATTGACTAAAGATGAAAAGTTAGCCTTACTATTAGCAAAGGCTAGCGGAGAGTTTACGCAGACCAAGGATTTTGAGGTAATCACCTTGGTAGCCACCAAGCTTTTATCCTTGGTGGTTTATGGTATTTTAATCGCCAGATTATACTTAAAAAGCAAATACAAAACCCTGTATGACCAAGAGCACCTAAGATGGCAAAAGTACATTTTAGGTATACATATAGTATATGTAGTGGCATACGCCATATATGGCTTTATGATTATCAACAACTTATACTCTAACCTACTATTTCATGCTCAAATAATAGCGATGGCCCTAATGGTGTTATATATCGCTTATTCTGCCTATATACAACCCAATGTTTTTAGTGCGATGGAATTTACCACAGGCTATCCTTTTCACAAGTATGAAAAATCTGGATTAACGGATAGTTTATCCTTAGAGCTAAAATCTAAAATCCTACAGCTCATGGAAAATGAGAAAATTTATAAGGAAAACAACCTCAATTTGGAGCAGTTGGCAGACAAGTTGAACACTAACCGCCACAACACCTCTCAGGTAATAAACGAACACTTTAACCAGAGTTTCCATGAGCTGGTGAATACTTATAGAATAAATGAAGCCAAACAACTTTTAAAGGACGACCAGGAAAAATCCTTAAATATTATTGAGATCGCTTATGAGGTAGGATACAACAACAAGGCAACTTTTAACAAAGCATTTAAAAAACATACGAACCTTACCCCAAGCCAGTTTCAGAAAAAACAACTTTCCTCCCGTAATTAAGGTGGCGGTATTATCTAGCCAGAAGCGTAACTTATCCAAAGGTATACCCAAGGAGTGCTCCTTTTCATTCAGTTTAATATTCCTTGATTTAGAAATATAAAATTCCCTAAGCAGAGAGTATAGATCGATTAGGAATCGGACCGAAACTTCCAAAAGCAAATCATGGAATACAACAATGAATGGATATTAGGTTACAGACATCACAACCTACAAAAAGGAAATGCTATGATAAGAGCTAATAAATGGGATGTGAAAGATGTGTACTTAAGAGGTAAAATGCTTACTTCCACCATCTCGTTTATTGCAAAATTAAAATATGGAAATTTCACCGTAAACACATCGTAAGACTACATCAAGCAAGGGAAGCCGGTTAAAAATAAATGGTTAACCCCTATCGGATTGGTAAAGGTTGATAAGTGTTTACCTACATTTGTCTTAAAATCGATTAATTTGTTCTGCAGTAAAATAAGTTGTAATGCAGCCCTGATTTACTCTACAAAAAAAAAAGACATTACCATTTGTCTTGTTTTTTAAGATAAATTATTTGAATTAGCGTTAAAATAATATTTTCGGGGCTGCATTTTATTTTTCACACCCACTAGTAGTCCTACCGATCTTTACGTCTGCAAAAAACATCCTGATTTTTTAACGGTCATTTAAGAATGTTACAAAGCTGTTCCCATCTTAAATATGTAATTTTGTGACTTTATTGGTGTAATTTATTATGGGCATAAAACAATTCCCCTTATTTTTTTGCATATGGACCTGCATTTTATTAATGCAACCTACATGGGCAACCAACACCATACTGACGAAGAATTCGGATTGCAGCCCTATTGAAAATGGACTAATCACCCTTTTAAATATAGAGAGCCTAAGTGCTGAGGAGTGCTTTGAGTATGGGAAATGCGAGTACTCTCACCAAAATTTCAGCAACGCCTATACCTTTTTTCTATCAGCTCAATTAAAGGGACATAGCAGCACCGCATCTTTCAATAAATATTTTGCCGCCACCAAAGCGGCCTTAGATTCGCTACAAAAAACTAACAGTCCGCAACTTAATCTACCTGCGACTAAAATTGGACCGAGCAACCAAATAGGTACGGAGAAGCTAACAACAAAGAGCACGGTAGCTCACGACAACTACCTTCATTCCCTTCAAAATTATTTAGTTAACTACATTTCCCTATTGGTGGCAATAGGCGGTATATTTATAGCTATCCGATTGTTGATTAGGTTTCGAAAGGAGGACACCCACAATATATTTTTAGCGATTTTCCTAATAGGTATCTCTATAATGATACTGGAATTAGCCATTTATTGGCTAAATCACTTCAACTACCACCCTAGGGTTTACTTCTTTAAGATGCATTTTTTCTTATGGGCCCCGTCCTTGTATTTATACATACGAAAGAAATTAAGCATTGGAACCAAAACCACTATTAGCGAGTTACTAAAACACTACGGCACCTTTTTTGTTTTTTGCCTACTACTTCTAATAGCGGTCAATACAGACGGCAACGGATCCAGCAGTGATTTCAATCAGATAATTACCCAGATTCTTCACAGTCAATTCATAAAATCTATCCATAGCACACTTTACCTACTGCTTCTGATTGCACTTTACAGGAAGCATAAAAGCATCCTAGATCCCACCAATAAAAAATGGCTTTTTCTCGCCATAGCCTTCTTGGGATTGCTAATGCTTATCCTATACTCGCGTGCTATTTTTAGCCATATAGAGAGCTTTGACTACATCTCCAAGTCGTTTACCGCAATGATCTTATCCCTCTTTGTATGTCTATGCGGCATCATGTTTTTCATTAAACCGGAAATCATCACCGAAACGGAGGTTTTAATTCCAGCAGAGGACAATGTAAAGTACAGAAATTCTGGTCTCACAGAAGCTATGACCAGCACATTAAAATCCCAATTAGTGGAGTTGGTAGAGTCCAAAAAGGTGTATTTAGACAATGGGATCACCTTAGAAAAATTAGCGAAGGAACTAAACACAGATAGATATAGTCTTTCTCAGGTAATAAACCAGGAGTTTGAAAAAAACTTTTATGAGTTTATCAATGATTACCGGGTAGCGGAAGCAGTAAACATCATTGAGAAGAATCAAGGCAAAATTAAACTGGTTGCAGACCTAATATACGAATCAGGCTTCAACAACAAGGTATCCTTTTACAAGGCCTTTAAACGTCGCAAACACATGACTCCCACCCAGTATATTAAGGCCAAATACAAACAACCCAAACCAAGGTAAACCAGGGATCAGCCCAACAACCTCTGTATTTCATAGCAACACCTCCATCCTACCTATAAAGTAACACTTTCACTTACAAAAATCACCACCCATACCACTGCATAGCTTCTCTAAAACCAGCACGCCTAAGACCTAATTTGGACTACTGGCACCCTACAATACATTTAATCGCTCCAAACAACCGATCCTCATTATCACTAAATAGGCAATCCAAAGCTCCTTCATACAAAAACACCCATTTAAACCAAGGAAATAACCTGCTCCACCCCTACACCATCAACACTACCTAAAAACAACGACTAACCCTTAAAGCAACTCCCAAAAGGGGTATCACCTCCTTAACCACCTGTACTAATTTTGCTATAAACAACATATAAAGACCCATTAGTCGGCTCAAAAAACTCAAAAACCATAGCTTTTTTAAGCAAAAGTTAATTAAATCTTAAAAACCGTTAAAAAGCGTATAACTCCCACAATCACCTATGTATCAATTACTTCCTAATCGCGTAAATGTAATCTTACATCGGGAGAAAGATAATCTAGGTCGGAACTGAATGTAAATATAAACGTCTTACTTTAGTTTGCAGATTGGATCTAATGACTAGGCCTTATAAAAATCTTATGTTTTCAACCAATTATTTGGATTAGCTACCGAAAAACCACCTAGTCATTAGCAATCCAAAAAAGCATTAACTAACTCAAATTAATTTTGTATGAAAATTAAGTACTTTTTATTCTTAAAGCTTTTTCTGGCGTCATTGGTAATGATGGCACAGGAAAAAACTATTACCGGAACGGTAACTGACAAGGATGATTTGCCACTCCCCGGGGTTTCCATAGTTATATCTGGAACTACTAGTGGGACACAAACCGATTTTGACGGTAACTATACCATAAACGCTGCCGTAGGCGACGTTTTAAGATTTAGTTATATCGGGCAGACCACGGTAAGCGTCACCGTAGGAGCTGCTAACACCATTAATGTAAAAATGGAAGAGGACGCACAGGCCCTAGAAGAAGTAGTGGTTACTGGAGTTGCCGGTGCTACGGATAAAAGAAAACTATCTGTAACAGTTGCCTCCGTATCTGCCGACGATCTGGAAAAGGTTCCGGCTAGTTCAGCTGCCAGTGCTCTACAAGGGAAAGTTGCTGGTGTATCCGTAAGCAACCTTGGACGCCCCGGAGAAGGAGCTACCATTATAATGAGAGGAGCCGCCAACCTATACGGATCACAGTCACCTTTAGTTATCATGGACGGTGTTTTCATTGAAGGCGGAATGGCCGACATCAACGTAGATGATATTGCCTCCTTTGAATTGGTAAAGGGAGCTTCCGCATCCTCACTATATGGATCACGTGCAGGTAATGGGGTTATTGTAATTACCACCAAAAGAGGAAAGATTGGAAAGACATCTGTTACCGTAAGAGCAGAGACTGGTATTTCTAGAGTGAACAATTTCATCGACACCAACCAGTCGCACAACTTTGAACTAGCTTCAGATTGGGAAAACTTTAAAGGACAATACACCAAATACGAAGGCGTTACCTATCCAGCTGATTACCAGAGCGTTTATGCCAACTCGGGTCCAACTGCAGTTACTGGCGATCGTATCTTGAAGGCAGACGGTTATGCCGATAATCCTTTTGGTGTATATAACGATTTCCAGGATATCTTCTTTAAGACCGGTATCAATAGAACACTATACACTTCCATATCCTCTGGAGGGGAGAATGTAAGGACCTTCTTCTCCGCAGAAAACACTGATATTGAAGGAGTACTTGCCGAAACCGAAGGGTACGAGCGAAGCAGTATTAGAGCCAACATTGATTACGACATTTTTGATTGGTTAACCTTTAAGGCGAGCAACAACTTTGTACGAGTTGTAGATAACAGCCCAGGAGGAGGAACTGGTATTTACAGAACCATGACCAGATTAAATCCAGACTCCAACGTATTGGCTAGCAACCCTGACGGCCAGCCTTACTACTATTTACCAGACCCGTGGGAATCTGAAATTTCCAACCCACTTTACGCTCTGTACAACAGAGATGCTAGATCGCAACAACAGCGATTCTTAGGAGGATACCTACTAAACGCCAAGTTTACCAACTGGTTAAACATGGACGTAGAGTATTCTTTTGAAAACAACGCGTATAGATTCTCTAGCAATAACAAGTACGAAACGTACACCACTACTGGAGATCAAATTGGATTTGGATATAGCAAAGGATCTTTAAGCAAGAACAATTTCTTGGAAATTTCCCAAAAGGTACAGGCCACTCTAAACTTCAAGAAAGAATTTGGAGAACTAGATTTTATGGCTAAGCTTAGTTATTTAGCTGAGGACAGATCCTATGACTACAATTCCATTACTGGTATTGATTACAAATTTAAAGATCTACCAACTATTGATAACTTTGAAACTAGCAGTATTTATGGAAGCTCTGACTACCAAAGCGAAAGAGCACAGAATATGTTTGCTATTGGAGGTCTTGTCTACAAAGACAGATATATTGTAGATGGTCTATTTAGAAGGGATGGATCTTCCCTATTTGGATCTGAAAACAGATGGAACAACTACTACAGACTTTCTGGTGCCTATAGAATCTCTGAGGACATAGACATCCCAGGAGTCCAAGAATTAAAAATAAATGCTGCCATCGGTACTTCCGGACAACGCCCTGGATTTGACTGGCAGTATGAGCAGACCAACATCAGTCAAGGAAGCCTTTCTTCGGTAAGAAGAAAAGGAAACCCATTCTTGAAGCCGTCTTTAACCACGGAAACTGAATTTGGTTTAAATGCCAGCTTCTTAAACATGTTCGATTTACAGTTTGTTTACTCGGACCAAGTTGTATCGGACCAGTTTATGATTGTAAACCTATTCTCCCCTGCAAATGCTGGAAAAGCAACACAATGGCAGAATGTGGGTGACCTAGAGTCCCAGACTTACGAATTCTCCCTAAATTCCAGGATTATTGATCAATCCAAACTAAAATGGAGAGTTGGCGTAAACTTTACTACTACCGAAACCATGATTACCAAGTTAAATGCACCGGAGCAAATTGTTGGCCCTACCGATGGAGCTAATGACGAAGGAATTATGTTCCTAATTCGCGAAGGAGTAGAATTTGGAAGCATGTTTGGTAGAAGCTTTGTTACAGATCTGGCAACTATGGAGAAACAATTACCAGCCGGAGCATCTATTTCTGATTACTCAGTAAATGCGGACGGAGTGGTTGTAGAAACTGCAAACATTGGGACAAACAATGAAAAAGCTATCATTAAGGTAGATGAGGACGGCATTCCTGCTTTTGAAAAAATAGGAAATCAAAATGCTGATTTCAGAGTAGGATTAACCTCCAACCTAACCTACAAAAACTTCGATTTCTATATGTTATGGGATTGGAAAAGCGGTGGAGATATCTACAACAAGAATGCTCAGTGGAACACCATTGCAAAAAGAAACGTTATGGTAGATCAGGCAGGAAAGCCAGCTGATCAAAAGAAAACCGTAACTTACTACGAATCTCTGTACGATGTGAACCAAAACAATAAGTTCTGGGTAGAGGACGGTTCTTTTGTAAAGCTTAGGGAGCTATCCTTAGGATATACTCTTCCTGAGAAATACATCAGTAGAATTGGCTTCTTTGATGAAGTGAAATTAAGTTTGATTGGTAGAAACCTATTAACCTTTACAGATTACTTAGGTTGGGATCCGGAAGTTTCTAGATATGACGGCAATACCCAACAGTATTTCTCTCTAGATTATGGCGTATACCCAAATCAGTCTTCCTACTCCATGTCTATCCAGTTTAAATTTTAATAAATAAACACATGAAACATATTAATAAAATAGCATACCTATTACTGCCAATTTTCTTTTTGGTAAGTGCTTGCCAAGACTTCGAAACAGATTTGGAGGTGGTTAACCGTGAAAATCCAAACGATGAAATATTGGCTTCAGATCCTGTTGCTCTGGAATCTACCGCAGGAAATATTCTTCAGAGCTGGTATAGAACCGTACACAGCACCAATGGTCCAGCAGCAGCATTAGCCACTATGGCAGACGTTTCAACAGCATCTTGGGGTAACTTTGGAATGAGAGATCTTTCCAGTGAACCAAGAACATCCTTTAACAACTCTACTGGCTATAGCAATGACGTTACGGACACTTACTTTAACTCCCTATACTCGTTGTTAACAGACTCTAACACCATTGTTGGAGCGGTAGAGGCTGGAACCGAATTTAGCAACCCAAAAATGGTTGAAATGATGGGTAAATTGGGACAAGCCCTCTCGATTGGACATTTAGCATTAGTCTTTGACAGAGTTTGGATTTACGATGCCAATGGCCCTGTAGGGGAAAACGAGACTGGAGAGACTGACTATGTAAACGCCATGGAATACGCTCTTCAAAAATTGGATGAAGCGATCGCCATTGCAGACGCTAATACGTTTACCCTACCTGAAGCTTGGTTACCAGGTGTAAATGCAACTAGTGAAAGAATGTCCGAGATCATGAACAGTATGGGAGCGCGTATGCTCGTTGGCAATCTAAGAAACAGCGCCCAAAAGAGTACTTTAGATTGGAACAGGGTTTATGAATATGCCGATAATGGTATAACAACTGACTTCGACATATTAATGGACGATATTAACTGGTATGCATTAGTTCCACAGACCTACCTGGTATATCCTGGTTGGGGAAGAGTGGATATGAGAGTTATCAATATGATGGATCCAAACACTCCTGCCTATTGGACTGATGACATCAACACCTTACCGGAATCTACTTCAGCTGACGCAAGGTTAGCCACTGACTATGAATACCTTGCCTCCAACAACTTTAGCCCAGATAGAGGTAAATACCACTTCAGCACCTATAGGTATGCAAGGTTAAACGAGTACATTACAGAATGGACCGTTCCAGTAACGGAAATTTCCAAATCTGAATCCGATCTTTACAAAGCGGAAGCATTATTACACATAAACGGTGGAGACGCTGCAGCTGCAGCCGCCATTGTAAATGCAGGTACAAGAACCACAAGAGGGGAGCTTCCTCCAGTTTCTGCTAATGCAGACGAGGTATACGATGCTATACACTATGAGCGTATGGTAGAATTTGCCTATACTGGAATGGGGATATCCTTCTTTGAAATGAGAAAGGAAGACCTATTACAAAAAGGAACTTTGTTACACTTCCCAGTTCCTGGTAAGGCATTGGATGCAATTCCAGAGCCCTACTACACCTACGGTGGAACCAGTGGAGTAGCTGGAGAAGACTATTCTAATGGAGGTTGGAGATAATCCAATTTAACACCATAAAAGTAAAAGACCGTCCAAGCAATTTGGACGGTCTTTTTATATTGGGAGAATTGTTGCCGTTATAATTTCAAAATAGATAGGTCATAGATAATTTTACAGCAATTAATATTAACATCACAATTAGACAAGAGCTAGATCTTAAATATAATTGACTAATAGATTTTTATGATCAAACGCCATTAGACCTGCATATAAAAATTATCAGCTAAAAATCCTTCCTACTTCCCTATTCCCCGTCCAAAAAATCATATAAAAAACAAAAATATTCTAATAGGCAATAAGGAATATATCTACACTGCCATTATATAATAAATAGTTTTATTTAGCAACCACTTAACCTATATGCGTTCAAATTCTCACCATAATCTCCTTAAGCGAACCTCACCTTCCTCAAATTAACAAAACAAAAAAAATCAGCTTTACACTCCCCAACGAACTAAAATCCTTATAAAAACCTAAAGTCCGTTAATTTTATCATAAATACACAAATCAACAACAGGCAAACCACAAATAGCTGATTTTCAGATAATTCACAAAACAAAGGTTATAACTTAAAATCGGAGCAAATTTAATTTGCATCGGAGATCATCAAATATCACTTTCTCTATTGTTAATTTGTCTTAAGGAGGCTATAGACCCTATTCATAAAAAGCAGTAGCACACAAACAAAAAGCGAAAGTTTGTGGATTTAAAGAGACAAACAATCGCTCTGCAAAACAGTTATAGTATTAAATAACTAAAGTTTCACAAGTTCATTTTCTAACCTTTATTAATTCAAATTAATTTCTATGAAAATTAAGTATGTTTTATTTTTAAAACTCTTCATGGTGTCATTGGTACTGATGGCACAGGAGAAAACCATTACGGGTACGGTTACCGACATGGATAACTTACCGCTACCAGGCGTATCCATTGTTATAACTGGTACTACCAATGGCACACAAACCGATTTTGACGGTAATTACACGATCAACGCTACTGTGGGTGATGTATTGAGGTTTAGCTACATTGGCCAAACCACGGTTAACGTAACTGTAGGGGCATCCAACACCATAAACGTACAAATGGAAGAAGATGCTCAAGCCTTAGAAGAGGTTGTAGTTACTGCCCTTGGAATTTCTAGGGAGAAAAAATCTTTGGGGTATTCTACCCAAGAAGTTTCCGGGGATCAATTAACCGAAACAAGAAACTCTAATGCGCTAAACTCCTTAAGTGGAAAGGTTGCCGGGGTTCAAGTTTCAAATTCTACCGGTAGCTTAGGAGGTTCATCCAGAATCCTTATTAGGGGTGCTGGTTCCATTACCCAGGAGAACAAACCCTTAATAGTAGTAGACGGAATACCTTTAGACAATAGTAACTACAACAGTACTGCCACGCAAACTGGTGGTGGAGGTAGGGATTTTGGTGATGCCGCAGCAGATATTAACCCAGATGATATAGCCAGTATGAACATCCTAAAAGGTGGAGCTGCAGCTGCACTTTATGGATCCAGAGCGAGTAATGGGGTTATTTTGATTACCACAAAATCTGGTAGAACTGGAAAATCTGAAGTAACGGTTAATTCCGGAATTAGTTTTGAGCAGGTAAATGTTCTTCCCAAAGTACAAAAACTGTATGGTGGAGGAGCTGGAGACGCTACCACTATAGAGCAATCTGGATTTGGGCAAGCAACCATCAACGGAACAACTTATGATGTTGTAGATTACGGAACTGATGAGTCTTGGGGTCCTAGGTACGATCCCAATAGATTAGTGCTGCACTGGGATGCTTTTGATCCTGAATTTGCAGATGACTATTTAAAACCAAGACCTTGGATTTACCCTAATAAAGGAAAGGACGAATTCTTTAATACAGGATATTCCATAAACAATGGGGTTTCGTTTTCTCAAGGGTCGGAAAGCTCAACCATAAGACTATCTATTAACAACACCCAGACAAAGGGTATTGTACCCAACTCTAGTTTAGACAAGACCTCCGTTAATTTTAATGGAACATCTAAATTAAGTGATAAGTTAAAGATTGACGCTTCTGTAAACTTTACCGTTACAGATGGATTTAATAGACCTGCAGCCGGTTATACTGGTGAAGGAGTGGTACAACAAATGTATCAGTTTGGCCAAACCCAACTAGATTATGACCGATTAAAAAAGTATAAATTGGCCGATGGTACTCAGAGAACTTGGAACCGAGTTTCTGCATTGGATGGAAGTATTCGTTACTCTGACAACCCTTACTGGACCTTATATGAGAATACTGCCGAAGATAAAAGAACTAGATGGTATGGTAGTATAGGTGCTACCTATAACATAACGGACGATCTTTATGCAGTAGGTAAAATATACGGAGATACTTATGATTTCCGCATCAATAACCGTCGCGCCGTAGGCTCTCAAGCTCAGCCATTCTACACTGAAATTGCTAGGGATTTCCAAGAAATAAACTACGAAGGACGTTTACATTACGACAAGCGCTTTTTAGATAACAAGTTAAGTTTAAATTCCTTTATCGGTCTTAATAGGAGAGATAATGAATTCCATAGACTAACAGGAATCACTTCAGGAGGACTTGTAGTTCCAGGTCTATACAACATGAGTAATTCCAAGGACCCTGCACAGGTAACGGAATTTGACTCAAGAAAAAGAGTAAATAGCGCCTATGGTTCTGTTTCCTTAGGATATGATAGCTTCGCTTACCTAACAGTGACCGGTAGAAACGACTGGTCATCCACGCTACCTGCAGATAACAATTCGTACTTCTACCCTTCTGTCAGTGGTAGTTTTGTGTTCTCTGAGTTTACAGATGCTTCTTGGTTGACTTTTGGAAAGCTTAGAGGGGGTTATGCCGAGGTGGGTAGTGACACGGATCCATACCAATTAAGCAACACCTTCACCGGAAGCATTCCGTTCTTAGGAGATGTACCCTTTAACTTAGACACCACTAATAGAAACCCCGATTTACTTCCAGAATTGAAACAAACCTGGGAAATTGGATTGGAGATGGCACTTTTCCAAAATCGAGTTAGCTTTGATTTCACCTATTACAACGAAGAAACAAGCAACCTAATAACTCCGGTTCAAATTGATCCATCTTCAGGTTTTAGATCCAGATTTACCAATGCAGGAAGATTACAAAACAAGGGTATAGAGGCCTTGGTGAACATCACTCCAATACAAACTGAGGATTTTGCTTGGGACTTTACTTGGAACTTTGCCAAGAACAACAACAAATTACTTGAACTGATAGACGGAGTAGAGACGCTTCAAATTGGAAGATTTCCGTTTAATGCAGTATCTGTGAATGCAGTAGTAGGACAGCCCTACGGAATCATTAGAGGGACCAACTACGTATATGACGATGAAGGGAACCGCGTAGTAACTGCAAGCGGTAGTTATGCTGAAACCCAAAACGTAGAAAACCTTGGCTCTGTAATTCCAGATTACAATATGGGCTTTAGAAATAGCTTCACATACAAGAATGTTAGCTTAGGCTTCCTAATAGACGTTCAAAAAGGCGGAAAATACCGTTCATTAACCAACTTGTTTGGAATGTACTCTGGTATTTTAGAAGAAAGTGCAGCTAACAATATTAGGGAGGAAGGAATTGTTTTACCAGGTGTTACAGGAACCATTACCTACAGTGAAGATGGAAGTTCTTATACCGTAACCGACACAGCTCCTAACCAGAAAGTTATCCCTGCACAACAATATGGAACCGACTTCTACTTTGGTAACGATGCACAGAATGTTTTTGATGCTGACTATGTAAAGCTTAGAGAAATTACACTAGGATATAAGCTACCTAAAAAATGGCTTGGCGAGACCACAGATATCACCCTTAGTGCTTTTGGTAGAAACTTATTTGTATGGGGACTTGACAATGAGAATTTCGACCCCGAAGTTGCAACTGCAGGAAGTGGAAATATTCAAGGATCTGAAGGTGGTTCACTTCCTTCCACAAGTAGCTATGGTTTAAACGTTCAATTAAAATTTTAATATAAAATGAAAAATAAATTCAAAATACTTATAGCGTTAGCGCTCTTCACTGGTCTCTACTCTTGCGACAAGGGCCTTGAAGATCTTAACGAAAATCCAAATCAACCAGAGGTGGTTCCCACAAGCAATATCTTTGCCTACTCCACCAAAAGGTTTACAGATTTCAGTAGGGACGCTTTTAACTCTGGAAGACTTACGCTTCCATGGTTACAATATTGGGGACAGACTGCCTATGCGGACGAGGACCGTTTTCTATATCGCGAAACCTCCGCTCAGAGCATTTATGACAACACTTATCTAGTAGCAGTTAATCTAAAGTCTATCATTGACCAAAACTCGAATGAGGAAACTAAGGATATTGCAGCTGCTTATGGGAACAATAACAACCAAATAGCAGCCTCAAGAATTATGTTGTCCTACATGTTCTATGAGTTGACCAACTTTTTTGGAGATGTGCCTTATTACTCGTACGGAAGTGATAATGAAACCTTCCAAGCATTGGACGTAAACAACACTTCTACACCTGTTTTTGCAGCCCAAGAAGACATTTACGACGATATTCTTAAGGAGTTAAGGGAGTCATCGGATATGATTAACACTAATGAGCCAGTTTTCACCAGTGGAGATAACATTTTTAATGGGGATGCTGTGAAATGGAAAAAGTTTGCCAATTCTTTAATTCTGAGAGTTGCCAACAACCTTAGAGGGGTAGACCCAGGGAAAGCTAATGCGGCCATAGATGCCGCTATCGCAGCAGGTGTTATGGAGTCTAATGACGACAACGCAGCGCAAGCATACGATTCTGCCGATGCTAATGCCTCCCCGTTTTGGGCAGCATTTATTGAAAGGACTGATTTTGCTGTTGCAGCACCCTTTGTTAACCTACTTAAAGGTGAAACTGGAAATTTTGGTCCAGACCCGCGACTTTTCCAAATGGCAGCACCGATTGATGCGTCAATAGGCGATATAAAGTCCGATACCTATGAGAAAAGCACGGATTACGATGATTACCTTGGAATTCCATACGCGTTTAGAAATACCAACTTTTTAGACCGTACCACTTATTCCTTTATGAGTAGTAATATTCTAAAGCCAGACTATAAGGAAGTCCTTATGGAGTATGCAGAAGTTCAATTCATCATTTCTGAGCGTAACGGTTTTTCCCAGGAAAATTACGAAAATGGTGTTCGCGCATCCATGGAAAGATGGGGTGTACCTTCCGATGAGATTGACACCTTTGTAAATAACCTACCCCCGGCAACGAAAGAAAACGTACTAAACCAAAAGTACATTGCCTTATATATGCAGCCGCATCAAGCGTATGCCGATTACCGAAGAACCGGCTTCCCCAATACCTTGGTGATGCCTGGTGATGAAGTTTTTCTACCAGCAGCTCAGGTAAATGGATTACCACCAGAAAACAGGGTTCCATCTTATACTTTTGAAGCGGGACCTGTAAACCCTTCGGTTACCGAGATTCCATTTAGATTGAGGTATCCACAAATACTTCAAACCCTAAACGGTACCAATAGAAACGCTGCCGCTGCAAAATTATCTGAAGGCGATTTAATCACCAGTAAACTTTTCTGGGACGTTAATTAATCAATACCCAGTTTGGTAGCTTTACGAACCATCCTCTTTTTAAGGGGATGGTTTTTTATTTGAACCAAACTCAGATTATAGCAACAACCTAGGGACACAGTTCCAAATACATAACAACTTAATTTGCTAGGGAGTCATTTTACGCTAGCAAGTCATAAAATAAGTTATAAAACCAAACGCCACCCACCCAAGGCAGCATCCAAAATTATTGGAATTCAATTAAACTTGGTCAAAGAAGGCAGTCAATTCCAATTAGAAGCGTGCACCATAAGCAGATTTAGCAAAACAAGGTACTCCCCTACCCTTTAAACAGACTCACGGAGGACACCTACCAACATCCCCACAAAAGACGCTACCAGCCCCTTTAATTATCCCTAACACACATAAAACTAATTGTCGCACTATCTAATGGGTTGACCTTATTCCCAACCCCACCAAAGAATAAGCCTTAGCACTCCGAATTTCCTCAACTTAACCTAAATGGCAACCTACTATCCTTATACCCTAGAAACCCTTTAAAAAAGATTTATAAAACCAACCCAAACTAAAAATAAACAGCTTAACCTATCTTATCAGCCCCCATCCACATGCATGGGTATTTAGAAAAAAACAGAGGATAAATGAGATGCCCATAGGCCAAAAACAAATCAGGATATGCAATAAACCTCATCACACCTTTACTTTTACAAAGAAAACCTCAAACCACTGTTTACCAAGTCTTTGAAAAATAAAAAGTAGTTAACCAAAATCAGGTTAACCTTATTTTAGGTCGGCATTGAGACATTATCCTTTCCACTGCGCTTAATTTGCAGATTTGGCTAAAAATATGGGGCAAAGAGACGTTTTAGTTCCCTGGGACAAATCCCTAGCTACAACTCAACACGTCAGGGAGAAAACCTTGTATTTACAGACCGAAAACACATTTTTAATCTTTAACTAACTCAAATTAATTTCTATGAAAGTTAAGTATGTTTTATTCTTAAAACTTTTCTTAGTGTCATTAGTGATGATGGCTCAGGAAAAAACCATTACCGGAAGTGTAGTGGATCAGGATGGCCTGCCATTACCTGGTGTAAACATTGTTGTTTTAGGAACAACCAATGGTACACAAACCGATTTTGACGGTAACTACGCCATCGTTGCAAGTGCCGGACAAACCCTATCCTTTAGTTATATTGGTCAAAAGACCTTGACTATTGTTGTAGGCAGTAGTGATGTAATTAACGCCACTATGGAAGAAGATGCTGAGGCTTTGGAGGAAGTAATTGTTGTAGGATACGGAACCACTACCAAACAATCTTTCACTGGATCTGTAAAGCAAATTGACTCTGAACTCTTAGAGCGTAAAAGCGTTTCTAACATTTCACAAGCCCTAACCGGTGAGTCTGCTGGGGTAAGAGTAATTAACACCTCTGGGCAACCAGGTGCAGCCGCTACTATCCGTATTAGAGGATTTGGATCTGTAAATGGAAACAGAGATCCTTTATACGTAGTAGACGGTGTTCCTTATAACGGAAATATCAATGCCCTAAATCCTAGCGATATTGCATCCACTACTATCTTGAAAGATGCATCTGCAACCGCTATTTTTGGTGCCCGTGGGGCTAACGGGGTGGTAGTAATAAACACTAAGAGCGGTAAAAGCGGTAACAATTACATTGAAGTAGAAACCAAAACTGGACAAAACTTTAGCTTGCTACCAAGATATAGCACTATTAGTTCCCCAGAGCAATACATCGCATTAAGTTGGGAAGGATTAAAGAATAGAGGAGCTGCCCTTGGCAATGATGAAGCTGCATCCATAACTTATGCTAATGACAACCTATTCTCAGCAAGAGGAATCTCTCCAAATTACAACATGTGGAATGTTGCTAATGGGGGCGAGTTAATTGATCCAACTACAGGATTAGTAAGAGACGGTGTTACTCGTAAGTACAACCCGGAAAACTGGGAAGATTACGCTTTTCAGCCTTCTACTAGAACAGAAGCTAACTTAAAAATTAGTGGCGGTAACGAAACCACCAACTACTTTAGCTCTATTGGTTATTTAAACGACAAGGGATACTCTATCAATTCAGATTTTGAGCGTTATTCTGCCCGTTTAAATGTAAACCACAAGGTTAAGGAGTGGTTGCACGGATCCATGAATTTGGGTTACACGGTTTCTGAAACCAATAACGGTGGACAGTCTAGCGACTCTGGAAGTGTTTTCTGGTTTGTAGATAATATTCCTTCTATTTACCCATTATTCCTAAGAGACGCAGATGGAAATACTATCCCCGACCCTTATTACGGTGGCAATGTATACGACTATGGTCAAGGTAGAGGTTTTGGCGCTTTAACCAACGCGATCTCCGATGCTCATAACAGCATTCAAAACAGGTTTAACCACGAAATTAACTTCAACACCTCTTTAAACGTTAAGTTTACAGACTACCTTACCTTGGAGAATAGGTTTGGAGCCCAGTATTACAACAGCTCCTATGACGAACAAAATGGTCCCTTCTACGGACCTAGTGCCACCAGTGGTGGATCTATCTGGAAAACCAAAACCGAAGTTTTCTCTTATAATATGTTGAATCTATTGCGTTTTAAAAAGCGTTTTGACAGACATAACATAGAAGCTCTTGTAGCTCATGAGAACAACTCTTGGGAAAGAAAATATCTATCTGCTTACAAAACGAAGTTAGTAGATCCTTTTGGTACTGAATTGAACAATGCGGTTGTTTCTTCTCCAGCTAGCTCCTACACTAGGGATTACACCTTGGAAAGTTATTTTGGACAGCTTAATTACGACTACAACAACAAGTATTTCCTTTCTGGAACTGTTAGAAGGGATGGATCTTCCCGTTTCTTGAAAAACAAATGGGGTACCTTTGGTTCTTTAGGTCTTGCATGGGCAGTGATCAATGAGGACTTTATGCAAAACCAAGACGTATTGAGCAATTTAAAGCTTAAAGCAAGTTACGGTCTCATTGGAGAGCAAGGCGGAGTTGGATACTATCCTGGATACGACTTGTACGAAGTAGCCAACTTAAATGACCAAATCTCTTTGTCTTTTGACTCTAAAGGAAACCCTGATTTAACTTGGGAAACTTCAAAAATGTTCCAAACCGGAGTTGAATTCGGTATTGGCAATGTGGTGGATGTAGCCGTAGATTACTATATTAAAAATACGGATGATTTGATTTTTGACAGAAGAGTAGGTCCTTCTATTGGATATTCACTTATCAAAGTGAACGATGGAGCGCTACGCAACAAAGGTTTGGAGTTTGATGTAACTGCCCACCTGGTAAATACAGATGACTTTTTCCTAGATTTCACTGTTAACGGAGAGCTATTGGACAACGAATTGACAAGAATGCCAATTGAGCCAGCAACTGGTGAAGAGAAAATCATCGATATTTCCGGAAGATTTGGAAGATCTAAGGGAAGTAGCCTTTACGACTTCTATACACGCGAATTTGCAGGTGTGGATACCGATAGCGGAGTAAGCACATGGAATGTGTACTACTTTGACGAAAACAACGATGGTGTTTATCAGCCAAGCGAAAGAGTAGCTTCTATGGCGGATTATGTTGCAGAATTCCCAGACAGAGCCAATGCTCTTTCTATGACTACAACCGAAACGTACTCACAGGCTACCCAAAAATATGTTGGTAAGTCGGCCATTCCTACTGTAAGAGGTGCCTTTAACATTAGCACTGGTTATAAAGGGTTTGACCTTAGCGCTCAGTTCTTGTATAGTGTAGGTGGTTATGCTTACGACGCGGCTTATGCCAGATTAATGGGCAATGACCAAGCAGGTGGTAACAACTGGCATACAGACATCCTAAACAGATGGCAGAAGCCAGGTGATGTAACCGATGTACCACGTATCTCTAGCGACTACGATAAGAACGTAATCTCTTCCTCTACGAGATTCATTACCAAGTCTGACTTCCTTAACTTAAACAACATCCGATTGGGCTACACCATCCCCTCTGTACATGTTGAGAAATTAGGAATGTCTAACATTAACCTTTGGGTATCTGGAGACAACCTTTGGTTGCTATCCGAAAGAAAAGGCTTTAACCCATCTACGGATGAGGCTGGTACTTCTGATATGTATCGTTACTCTCCATTATCGACCTTTACTTTTGGAGTAAGAGCTAAATTTTAATCAAAAAATAAAATTGACTTATGAAATCTAAATTATATATAACCATTCTTGCTACCGGCCTATTAACCCTAGGCTGTAGCAAAGATTACCTAGAAACAAAGCCCACCGAGTTTATTTCTTCCGATCAAATTGCGGATGCTTCTGAGTTAAACCCAGGATTGCAGGCAGCAAACGTTACGGGAATATATGAGACCATGTACAAAGTAGGTACAGGTGGAACTAACTTAAACCACGATGACTTTGGTCAGAAAGGGTACGACATCTACGGAGATATGTTGTCTTCAGACATGGTCTTAGGAGGAACTACCTACGGATGGTACAGTACATTGGCAGACATGACCTCTACCATGGACTACACCAACATCAACAACTATAAAGTTTGGAGATACTACTACAGAATTGTCTTTGGCGCCAATAACGTTATTGATGGTCTTGGTGGCAATGATGCCGAATTGGAAGTAGCTGAAGCGCGTCACTTTATGGGACAGGCAAAAGCTATGCGTGCTTACGCATACTTTTACCTAGCCAACTATTTTTCTAAAGGCTATGACCCTTCTGCCTTAATACTACCAATCTATACGGATACCAAGGCTCCTAACCAGCCATTAAGCACCGCACAAGAGGTGTACGACTTAATTATCGCTGACTTGGAAGACGCAGTAACACTTCTGGATGGTTTCACTAGAGCAGCGAAGAATGAGGTAAACCAGGATGTTGCCAGGGGTCTTTTGGTCTATGCCTATGCCGCTATTGGAAAGAACGCAGAAGCCGCTACTGTAGCCAACAAAGTAATTACCGATGGCAACTTCACCCTTATGAGCAAGGAAGAGGTTACCGGTGGCTTTAATGACGCTACAACTTCCGGATGGATGTGGGGTGTGGATATCACTTTGGACAATGATTTGGACTTGGTTTCTTGGTGGGGCCAAATGGACCTATTCACCTATAGTTATACGTGGGCTGGAGATCCTAAAGTGATTGATGTTGACCTTTATGAGGCTATTCCTAACAACGACGTTAGAAAATCACAATTTGAGGATCAAGATGGCACAGAAGACAACACCCTACTATACCCTACAGGTAAATTCTACGCTCCAGAGCGTAAAATAGGAGGTCAAAGAAGCGTTACTACGGATTACGTTTATATGAGAGTTGCAGAAATGTATCTATTACATGCAGAGACTGCCGCAAAATCTGGGAACGAAGCTGCGGCTAAAGCCTCCCTTAAAGCTTTGCTAAAAGAGCGTTTAGACTCGGAGTTAGAAACTCTTTATGTAGATCTACTAAGCGGACAAGCTTTATTGGACGAGATTTATTTACAGACAAGGATAGAGCTATGGGGAGAAGGAAAGAGCTACTTAGCAATGAAGAGAAACAAGGCAACTATTACTCGTGGGGCTAACCACCTTTTCGCTGCAGGAGAATCCATTTCTTATGACGATGCTCGTTTAAGCTTTGAAATTCCACAGAGTGAAATTCAAAACAACCCTAACATTAACTAAGCAGCACTAAGTTGATGTAGTAATACAAACGCTTGTCAAAATTATTTTTGACAGGCGTTTTCTTTTATACGTAGCTATATAACTAGACAACCATTTAAATGATGCTAGGACTTCATAGGACAGCTCCTGCTATTTTATTGAACACATGATAAGGGAACAAAGCAAGGGTAAGGCAAAAGCCGCTACAATAAGAAACCTTTAAATTAGATCTTATAAGGAACTACACGCCCATTTCATTAATTACAGAACAATGGCAAGGCAATGAAAGGAAAAGAGTAGTAAGGAAGCACACTACC
>NZ_VVIN01000248.1:0-484 GCF_008711145.1 Arenibacter lacus | reverse complement strand
CAATTTTACCTTCCTAGAGGATAGCTCCTTGTCTGCAAACCTAAATTATACCTATGTTTCTCCTGTGGTTATCGGGAATTCTAGACAGGAGGCTTACAATATTTGGGAACTTGCGGTTAAAAAGAACTTATGGGACAAAAAAGCCACGCTTAGTCTCTCCATAAATGACCTCTTTAATCAGCTAGAATTGCATAATACCCGTAATTATGGCAATCAGCACAACATATCTTATTACAGACCGGATAGTAGAACTATTACGGTAGGTTTTAGATATAATTTTGGGAATATGGGAATTAAAAACAACTACAAATACAAGGGTACCGCAGAAAGGGATCGCCTATAAGCTTCTATGCGTATTCGTTTTGCTGTAGTTTCTAATGATGCGTATTGTCTATTTAATCCCTAGCTTTAATCCGATATATAGCGGTTTTTTGCGGAGGATAACCCCACTACGCACAGGGCAATGGCAGACAGTACCAAAAGA
>NZ_VVIN01000247.1:0-486 GCF_008711145.1 Arenibacter lacus | reverse complement strand
CACCTTGGTGTTGGCTGCCATTGTTTTGTTGATCGTTGGACTAAATTCGGCAAAAAACCGCTATATTTCGAAGGAGGTGTAAGCGACTAAAGATTGAATGAATAGCACCCTTGGTTTGGTAAAAAGGCAAACAACAATACGGCTTATAGGCGATCCCTTTCTGCGGTACCCTTGTATTTGTAGTTATTTTTAATTCCCATATTCCCAAAATTATATCTAAAACCTACCGTAATAGTTCTGCTATCCGGTCTGTAATAAGAGATGTTGTACTGATTGCCATAATTACGGGTATTGTGCAATTCTAGCTGATTAAAGAGGTCATTTAAGGAGAGACTAAGCGTGGCTTTTTTGTCCCATAAGTTCTTTTTAACCGCAAGTTCCCAAATATTGTAAGCCTCCTGTCTAGAATTCCCAATAACCACAGGAGAAACATAGGTATAATTTAGGTTTGCAGACAAGGACCTATCCTCTAAGAAGGTAAAATTA
>NZ_VVIN01000246.1:0-491 GCF_008711145.1 Arenibacter lacus | reverse complement strand
TAAAGTTATAAATCTCAGAGAGTTGCTCTTCAATATCGCTGTTACTCATTCCTTTAGCGTACAAAGAGACAATGACATTTTCTATGCCATCTACCATGTTCCGACGCTTCTGGACAATCATTGGGTTAAAAGAACCATTACGATCTCTGGGAACTTTAATGGTATCCTCGCCGAAGGAACTCTTGATCTTCTTTTCTGAATAGCCATTTCTGGTATTACCGGAAACAGATTTGTGATATTTTTGATAATCCAGGTGACCATCCAGTTCCCCTTCGAGCATTTTCTCAAGTCCTCTTTTCTGAATTTGTTTTAGGAAATTGCTGAGTTCTTCTCCTGATTTAAACTGTTTCAGAAACTCATCATCAAATAGATCTTCTTTTTTCATTTGTTGTGTAAGATTAGTACCTGGATTTTTATCGCAGGCAAGTTTATAAAATAAAGCGTTTAGTTTACCCTCTATTTACTACTTACACAGTTTATGGTCTAGTCCC
>NZ_VVIN01000245.1:0-501 GCF_008711145.1 Arenibacter lacus | reverse complement strand
GTGGACGAGGCTGGGAATACCACTCAAGTAAACTTGACGGCTGCGGTAAAGAACTTGGAGACGCTTACCACTTTAGCTAAGAATACTGATGGAACCTTAACTTTTACTAATGAAAGCGGGACACCAAATAACATAGACCTTATAAGTGCCAACGCCAATAATGATATAGTGGCAGGTACGGACGGCGGGCTATACCTAAATGTAGCTTCGGTAACTATTTCGGAAACAAATACTACCTTGGGCTTCGATAGTACTACTAATGAACTTACCTATACCAATGAAATCGACAATAACCCGGTAATTGACCTATCGAGTATTAATACAGACAATCAACAGCTGAGCCTGTCACCAGGGAATGTACTGACCCTTGAGGACGGTGGTACGGTGGACCTGTCTGGATTTTTGGACAACACGGACAACCAGAACCTTACCAGTGCAACAATTGATGGGAGCAACATTTTGACCATTGCGATTGAGAATGGGACCCCTGTTACGGTAGAC
>NZ_VVIN01000244.1:0-504 GCF_008711145.1 Arenibacter lacus | reverse complement strand
TTTTCGTGAATCTACGATTTCATTGCTTGTCCAGGGCATAGAGACAAAGGTACGGTGTACCTTTGGATAGAGGAGCCAGCGCGCCAGCTGGCCCCTCGCTATAAATGCAAATCGTTGCATTTACTTCTCGGTCCTCTGCGGATAAGGATTTTCGCTTCGCATGGACTAAGGCCACACAACTATTTAGTATCTTGATTATTGAGTAGTAATGGTTTAGCCGTTTAAATTGCAGATTCTTTATTTCTATAAAGATACCCAACATTATGTTAGCTAAAGTTCTGGTTCTCGTGCTTGCCCCAGGGAGGGACCCAGTCCTCAATACTTAGTACTATCCCACCTTCTTACAGATCCTTCCGATACGTATTTCTCCTCTTGTGAATTTTAGGATCAAAATGCTTCCATAATTGCTGGATAGCAGTATTTTCTTCCAATTCTGGGGTACGTACACAGGTTTTAATTCCTTTTTCCGAGAAGGTTTTATGGTATTCGTTAAAGATGACAGCG
>NZ_VVIN01000243.1:0-507 GCF_008711145.1 Arenibacter lacus | reverse complement strand
CACGAAAATGCAGGACTATCTGCAATCGTCCCCTGAGCTTCCCGGCGCTATAGCCACCCAGCCGCTCATCCTAAATCATATGATAGCCAAAGGCCAGGACAATTTAAAAAGCCTTTTGATGGGTCACTTAATGGAACGTGGACTTTATTAACAGGCGGCGTATAGTTACGTACTTAACAGAACAACACCCAATTTGCCGCTGGAACTCGTAGAGCACCATATGGCAAACGGGTTCAAGCAAGCTTTGATAGCCGTTACCACGGAACGGGATCGTCAAGCCCGGGCCAATATGATGCAAACGGGATGGGACGCCCTGGATACGCTCATAGGCCCTACGACTTACAAAGAGGAAGAAGCCTATAACGGGTTTAAGGACGAGCTTACGGATTATTCCAAATACAAGGGGAATTGGCTTTCGATGTAGATAGGTCTCATTATCGGCGTATAGAAAAACAGCATAATACCTGTTTCAACCCCCAGTCAACTTTGGTAATATAGAATAGGATA
>NZ_VVIN01000242.1:0-510 GCF_008711145.1 Arenibacter lacus | reverse complement strand
AACGAAAATGCAGGACTACCTACTATCGTCCCCTGAGCTTCCTAGTGCCATGGCCAAGCAACCTGTCATCCTAAATCACATAATAGCCAAAGGACAGGGCAATTTACAAAGCCTTTGGATGGGGCATTTAATGGAACGTGGACTTTATAAACAGGCGGCATATAGTTACGTGTTGGACAGGATAACCCCTAATTTGCCACTGGAACTCGTAGAGCACCATATGGCAAACGGATTCAAGGAAGCCTTGGTGGCCGTGGCCACGGAACGGGATCGTCAAGCCCGGGCCAATATGCTGCAAACGGGATGGAACACCCTGGATACGCTCATAGGCCCTACGACTTACAAAGAGGAAGAAGCCTATAACGGGTTTAAAGACGAGCTTACGGATTATTCCAAATACAAAAAAGGGAATTGGCTTTCGATGTAGATAGGTCTCATTATCGGCGTATAGAAAAATAGCATAATACCTGTTTCAATCCCCAGTCTACTTTGGTAATATAGAATAGGATG
>NZ_VVIN01000241.1:0-514 GCF_008711145.1 Arenibacter lacus | reverse complement strand
GTTGTGAATTAGGTTTGCACCTTCTACTACCGCTACCGTTTCATCTAGCTTCTTAAGGCTGTCTTCCCTAGATAGGACTGTCTTCTCCCCTCTTTCGTTAAGCTTTTCTACACGGACTACTACATTAGGATCTGCTTTTACTCCCTCGATTACTTCATTGAGACTATAGCTAGGCAATTCCTTTTCTCCATAGTACCAAACACCATTTTTGCGTTCGTGATTTACACGCTCACTTGGAATGGTCTTGGCAAAATCCTTAAGTGCTAAACGCTCACCGGTATCGGCAGCTTGGAACTGAACAATACGTCCGCCCTTAGTTTCCAACGCTCCATAATCTCCCTTAATAAAGGTAGCCCACTCCCATGCTTGCGAACCAATAAATATAAGTCCACCAAGAACGGTAAGGAACATATACCAAGTTGTTTTCTTCTTCTGCATCTTATGTCCTGCATCAACTGCCAACACCATTGTAACAGAAGACATAATAAGAATGAAAGTCATGAACGCCACATAA
>NZ_VVIN01000240.1:0-514 GCF_008711145.1 Arenibacter lacus | reverse complement strand
ATTATGTATAAGATTGGCTCCTTCTACCACTCCTACAGTCTCATCTAGCTTTTTAAGACTTTCTTCCCTTGAGAGGACTGTTTTCTCGCCTCTTTCGTTAAGCTTTTCTACACGGACTACTACATTGGGATCTGCTTTCACCCCTTCGATTACCTCGTTAAGACTATAACTAGGCAACTCTTTCTCGCCGTAGTACCATACCCCATTTCTTCGTTCGTGATTTACACGCTCACTAGGAATGGTCTTAGCAAAGTCCTTAAGTGCCAAGCGCTCTCCGGTATCAGCAGCTTGAAACTGGATGATACGACCTCCTTTGGTTTCCAAAGCTCCGTAGTCACCTTTTATAAAGGTAGCCCACTCCCATGCTTGCGAACCAATAAATATAAGTCCACCAAGAACGGTAAGGAACATATACCAAGTTGTTTTCTTCTTCTGCATCTTATGCCCTGCATCAACTGCCAACACCATCGTAACAGAAGACATAATCAGAACGAAAGTCATGAAGGCCACATAG
>NZ_VVIN01000239.1:0-518 GCF_008711145.1 Arenibacter lacus | reverse complement strand
CATTCCTCCCTTTTATGTCCCTGGCACTTTGGACAATGGCGGTTCCGACAACTATTGTAGCTAAGGTGGAGCCTATGGCATGAAGGATTGTTACAGCGGTCGATATGCCCGCCCAATGATGCGGTACGGCATTTGCGCAGGGCGTGCAGGGTCCTAGACTGCCAGCTATTGGCACAAATGCCGGCGAGCTGTTCCCTGTTGCGCTCCAATACCTGTGCCACCTCGTAAACAGGTTTCACGGTTACCTATTGTAAAGCCGATCCAGTGGACTGAACGGCTTTTGTCTGCCCAGTTGTGCCACATGAAGATAGGTAAGCGTTGTCTGTATATGTGCGTGTCCCAGCAAGTCTTTGACACTGATGATGTCCAACCCCATCTCCAAAAGATGCGTGGCATAACTGTGCCGAAGGATATGGGGAGTGATCCCTTTCTGGATCCCGCTATGTTTGCGAGCTTCCCGAACGATCCATTGCACCCCCGTTGCCGATAACTGGGAGGGATTGCCTTTCCTGTCGTAT